>JAAWEO010000172.1 GCA_022794295.1 Angelakisella sp.
GGTATGCTTTCAAAGCCGCACCTCCTTTTTCTTGTTTTTGATGTTGGGACGTTTAGCCGAAAAGGGCCGCGTCCACCCGGGCCTCAAGTTCTTCCTTGACGCTCGAGCTCAAAACCTCGAAGGTGCAGTTGGTCTCGGTGCTGCCCTGGTCCAGGATAAAGCCCCCGGCAAAGCTGCCGGCAGCACTGGAAAGGGTCACCTTGCAGGGATGCCCGGCGGCGGCGCACCGCTTTTCCATCTCCGGGGGAAGGGTGGCGCCGATGGCGGCCTTATCCGCCTGGTTGAGCACCAGACGAACCTCTCCCGCGGCGGAGGACCGGGCGGCCAGCGCCCCGTAGACAGCAAGCTTCTTTTCCGGTGCCATGGCGCACAGCTGCTCCATGGCCTTTTTAAAGGCGGCGTCAATGGCTTCCCGGCGGACCTGGAGCCGTGCGTTGCGGCCCTCGATGCCGGACTGGGATACCGCCCGCTGGAGGATGGCCTCGGACTGGCGTCTGGCGGCCTCCAGGATGCGGCCGGTCTCGGCCTGGGCCTCCTGGCGGCTGCTTTCCGCAATGGCGGCTGCCTTCTCCCGGGCGGCGGCGGCAACGGTCTCGCCGTACTGCCGGGCGTCCTCCTGGATCTTGGCGAGAATCGCAGAAATATCATTCATAGGAATTCCTCCTCTCTGCTTTTTTCGTGGTCCGATAGGGACCTGCTTGGCTTCCTTGGGCGGGTCAAACGGGCGAAAAAGGATTCGCCCGGGCGGCGTGCCCGAGGATGCCGGATGGGTCCCCTTTTAGTGGATGTTCAGAACCAGCAGCAGGGAGATCAGGAGGGCCAGAATGGCGTAGGTCTCAACCATGGCGGCGGGGACCATTGCCTTGGAGACTTCCTCGGGACGCTTGGCAACGATGTTCACGCCGGCGGCGGACACGCGGCCCTGATGGATGCCGGAGATCAGGCCAACAAAAGCGATGGGGCAGCAGGAAGCGAAGATGTAGGCGCCGGTGGACATGGACAGGTTCACAGTGCCGCCCAGCATACCGGTGGTGACCATGACCATGAAGCCAACCACGAAGCCGTAGATGCCCTGGGTAGCGGGAAGGGCCTGGAGCAGCAGCAGCTGGCCGAACTTGTTGGGATCCTCCACGGTGACGCCGCTCATGGCCTCGCCCACGATGCCCACGCCCTTGGCGGAACCGATGCCGGAGAAGATCACCGCGAAGGCGACCCCAAGATAGGCGAGAAAGTTTCCGTTGAATACTTCAAAAAACTCTTTCATGATTATTCCTCCTGATTGTTCACATAGACATATTTGGTTGCGGGCCTCAAAGGACGGAAGGCCTCGCCGCCGCCCTCAAAGAACTTACCGAAAAACTCCACGTACTGCAGACGGGAGGTGTGCACATAGGAGCCCAGGGCGTTGATGGCCAGGTTCAGCACATGTCCCAGCAGGAACACCAGTACAAAGACGATGGCTCCTATGATGTTTGCCCCCGGCAGGGTGCCCATGGTGTTGACCACCTGGCCGATAACACCGGTGGCAAGACCCAGGGCCATGATCCGGGAGTAGGACAGCAGGTCCGAAAAATACCCGGTGATGTCATAAAGGCTCAGCACGCCGCTGGCGACCTTCATAATGGGGTTCTTCTTGTCCCGGCCCTGGGTCAGGACCAGGCCCACCGCACCGGCAATGGCCATCCATTGGCCGATCTGGGCCATCAGCACACTGCCCACCACCATCTGGCCGCCGGCGAAGATCACCAGGCCGATAAGGACAAAGTACCAGAAGCCCACATCAAACAGGGCGTCCAAAGCGTGGCCCCGGCGGATCATTAAGTATGCCTTCAGGCCCAGTCCCACCAGAATGTGGATGTACCCCACCACAAAGGCCATAATCAGCACAGGCATGGGGTTGGAGAGGGGGTCCAGCAGCATGGGGACCTGGATGCGGTTGCCGAAGAATACCTCGGTGATCTTCGGGACCGCGTCACCGAACCAGCTGCCGTACAGGGCGCCCCAAAAGACGGTGGAGATGCCGCAGTAGCCCAGCATCTTCAAAAGCTTCTTTCCGTTGGTCCCCATGTCCAGATACTTGGCGCCCAAAAGCCCCAGTATGGCCAGCACCAGGCCATACCCGGCATCGGAAAGCATCATCCCGAAAAATACAAAGAAGAAGGGCGCCATAAAGGGGTTGGGGTCCATGCTGCGGGAGGCGGGAAGGGCGTACATTTCGGTGACCGCCTCGAAGGGCTCCACAAATCCGTTGTTTTTCAGCAGCACCGGGAAGTCCTCCTGGGAACCGGGCTCCCGGAACTCGTAGAAGCAGGTGTACTGGGACAGGGCTTTTTCCACCTTGGCCTTCTGCTTCTGGGGGACCCAGCCCTCGGTGACAAAGGTCTCCTGAGTGCGCAGCAGGTTCTGCTCCGCCCGGCACCGGTCAATGCTTACCTGGGTGCTGTCCCAGGCCAGCTGGACCTCCGGGAGCTTCTCCCCCAGGGCGGAAAGCTCCTGCTCCAGCTTTTGGATGCCATCCTCCTCCGCCTTTGCCCGGGCTTTGCTGGCGGAGATGTTCTCCCCAGCGGTACCGGTAAGGCTGTCGAAGGTGATAGAAGCCGCCCCGCACTGGCGCAGCAGCTCCTGGCACTCCGCGGCGTGGCTTTTGTGAGCCACCGCGGCAATGTACTGCTGGTCCTTGTCCTCGGAAACTGCCGAGAAGTAGACCCCCAGCCCCTGCTCCTGGGATTTCTGCACCAGGTCCTCTGTGGTCACAGCCAGGGGAACGGCGGCCAGCAGGATGCTGGCACTGTCGGTGGCGGTTTCCTCCAGGGGGAGGTCCAGGCTCTGCCAGGGGGCCAGGGAGGCCTGGAGAAATTCCTCCTGGGCGATGCGGCTTTTGGCCGCCGCCATCTCCTTTTGCAGTCCCTCCACCCGGCCGCAGATCTCCAGGGCAGCCGGGAGCTTTTCATCCCCGGCGATCTCCCCGTAGCTTACCTCCGGGCGTTTGGAAAAGAGGCTTTTCTTTTCGCCGTAGGGGCCCAGGGCCTGGATGCACTGATTCAGTCTGGAAAGGGTCTGCTCCTTTTCGTAGACATCGGCGGAGCCCAGCTCCACCTGGTCCTTGATCTCCTCATAGGCGGACATAGCGCCTGGGGCGCTGAGCTGGACGCAGCCGCTTTTCATCAGGCGGCTGACGACCTCCTCCCTGTCCCGTGCCAGACCGCAGAGGAAAATACGTTCCATTTTCTCGATCATGTGGCACCTACTATCCTCTCAATGATGAGTGCCGCCGCCCCGTCCATCCGGGCGGCAGCCTGGTCCGCCAGCGCCTTTCCCTCCGCGGCGGCCTTTTGCCGGGCCTCCCCGATCATGGTTTCCGCCTGGCGTTTGGCCTCCGCCAAAAGGGATTCCGCCTCCGCGGCCGCAGCCGCCTTGGCCTTAGCCACGGCTTCCCTTCCGGCAGCAGCGGCTTCCGCTTCTGCTTCCTTCGCTTTCTGCGCTGCCGCCCTGCGGGCTTCCTCCGCCCCGGCCTCCGCCTCCCGGATCCTGGAGACAACTTCTTTCACTGTATCTCACCACCTGTCCTTTCCCGTACTCGGGCAGCCCCCGGCCATCCCGAAACGAAAAAATGATTTATGGAAAATGACCACCTCCCCGGGGCCCCTTGTCCTCCCGGGCCCTGTGCAGCCGATCATTTTTCACCGATGATAAACACTAAAAATTATAGCACGATTTCCCCCTGTTCTCCACTGTGAAGTTGCACAAGAAGGTTTTCGCAAACCGTCACAAATCCGTGGAAAACAAGGGGGTTATTCCTCCGGGCTCTCCTGGGGCTGGGGCTCTCCCAGCCGCTGGAGCTCCAGCATCCCCTGGAGCTCCTCCAGGAAGGAATTGATATCCTGAAACTGCCGGTACACCGAGGCAAAGCGCACATAGGCCACCTGGTCGATGCCCCGAAGCTTTTCCATACACAGCTCCCCCACCTGGGCAGAGGCCACCTCCCGCTCCAAACGGTTCTGGAGCTGGGCCACAATATCCGCCACGGCGTCCTCCAGGACAGAAAAGGGCACGGGGCGCTTTTCGCAGGATTTGATCATACCGTTCAGCAGCTTGTCCCTGCTGAACACCTCCCGGGAGCCGTCCCGCTTCACCACCATCAAGGGGGTGGTTTCGATGATCTCGTAGGTGGTGAACCGCTTTTCGCACCGCAGGCATTCCCGGCGCCGGCGGGTCCGTTCCCCCTCGTCGGCCGGGCGTGTATCAATGACCTTGCTTTCTGTATAGCCGCAATAGGGGCATTTCATGGAAGGTTCCTCCTCCCGGCACCTTTCCAAGGCGGTCTTCCCCACCCGGCGGAATGCCGGATGCCACTGGAACGGACCGTGGAAGGTGCTTTTCTCTCTACCCTAGATGATAGCAAAAAAACCAGAAAATTCAAGTGAATTTTGCATTTTTTGCCCAAATTCTTGACACTTTCTCCAAAAATCACCCCAAACTCCTAGAACAACCCCCCAGACCCTACCCGGCGCTGCGCGCCTTAACGGTGTGCGGGGGGTTGGTGGGTGCCTGGAGTCCGAACGAGCAGAGGGCGAAGCGATTCCCCGACCCTTGACGGTCTGGATCGGGGTGGCTCCTACCAATCTAAGACTCCAGGCAGGACCTATCGCCCCACACACGCTCCCGTAGGGTCTAAAGTTTGGGGCCGCCCTTTACAAAGGGCGGCAGGTCCAGGGCGGCGCCCTGGTCGCTCCCCGCAGGGAGCGAAACTCCTTATACGGAG
>JAAWEO010000173.1 GCA_022794295.1 Angelakisella sp.
AGCACCATACCCGAAGCCCAACGCCCAGTACCGGGTAGCCTTTCTGTCACCGGACATCAGTCCGGTCCGGGTCCAGGGCGGACAGCGCCTGGTCGCCCGTCGCCTGCGCCCGCAGGCGCGTTTCGGAGCGCAACCGAGCGTAGCGAGGCTCTTAGCGCGGAGATCGGGCGAAATACTCCTGCATGAGGCAGCATCCTTCGATTAAGGCCGCGGCTAATAATATGGCGCTAAAAAAGGACGGTGTGTTTTCCGTCCTTTTTTGTGTCTGTTCGAAGTGACAAGCCGCAGCCGGAACGAGATTGGCCTTTACCCAGCCGCGGGGAGCGCCAGGCGCTTGCGGGTTTGTCTGCCTACCCTTCAAGACAGGCCCGAAGGGCCGCTTCTTGAACGGGCTGCCTAGGGGAACTGATTTCTTTGGGGGACTTGGGCTTCTTTCTAGGAGTTGTCGGTTTTGTCTTGCAGTTTCGTTTTCTTTTGACTGCCACGCGCCAGTCAGGCCCTTCGCATTCCTGTCTCGTTTTGGAGATCTTTTGTCTCGTTTCGCCTCCCCGGCGGGGGGTTACTTTCTGTTGCGACAGAAAGTAACCAAAGAGCGCCCAGGGATTCTCCCTGGACCCGGGGAACCGGCCAAAGGCTCCGGCCTTGGGCGGATGACCCACGGGCCGCCTGAGCTCACCAACGGTTGGAGGTCCGTTGCAGGCAGTACCTTGATCTATTACCAGCGTCTTCCTACTGACAGCACCAGGCGGCTGGGTTGTGTTGGCGGCTTGGAATTGTGCTCCTGCTTACTGGGCGTCCGGGCTTTGGCGGCCGGAGGCTCGTTGGCCGGATAAGGTGATTTTCGCTGCGGCGAAAATCAGAGCCGCTTTGCGGCAAGCGCCGCCGGGCGGCGTGGGGTTGGAACGACTTTGGAGCCTCCGGCGGAGCCGCTTCGCGGCTATGGCCTGCGGGCCGGGGGTTGGGAACGGCTGGTGGAGGGGGCTAGATCAGCAGGCGGGTGGCTACGATTTGGTCCCAGGTGTTCCGGCCGATGATTCCGTCCTGGGTGAGGCCGGACAGGCGCTGGAAGGCGATCACGGCTTGACGGGTCCCTGAGCCGAAGATGCCGTCTACGGCCAGCCAGGGGATGGGGTAACGCTGTCCGATGGCGCGGAGGTACTCCTGCATCAGGCGGACGTTGTCTCCCCGGCTTCCCTCCCGCAGCAGTGTCCCCGGATAGGGCACCACCAGGCCGCTGGTGTTGGCGATCCCTAGAAAGACGTTGTAGAGGCTGTTCCAGGTGGCCGGTCCGATGATCCCGTCCGCGGAAAGGTTGAACCGCTTCTGGAAGTCGGTGACCGCGTTTTTGGTATCGGCCCCGAAGATGCCGTCGATGGCGATGGGCCGCACCGAGTTGTAGTAGTTGGCAATAACCCGCAGGAAATACTGGGCCAGACGCACCGTGCTTCCCCGATCCCCCTGGCGGATCACTCCGCTGGGCCGGTTGTCCGGGAGGGGCTCGCTTTCGCCCCCCAGCTCTGCCAGCCGGGTCACCGCCACATAGATATTGGAGATACGGTTCCAGGTGCCGCGCCCCACGATGCCATCCTGGGTAAGGTTGAAGATCCGCTGGAAGGCGATCACTGCCGCCCGGGTATCGCTGCCAAAGACCCCGTCCACAGACAGCCCCGGAATGGCAGGGTAGTTCCGGCGGATGCGCTGGAGCTGCCGCTGGATGGTCCGCACCGCCGCCCCGCGGCTCCCCATAGAGAGGGAGGAGCCGGGGTAGGAGCTTTCGATGTTCCGCACCTGCCTGGCCTGGACCAGCTCCACATTGCCGTAGAAGTACCGCAGGATGCTCAGGGGGGTGTACCCCTGCTGGGCCAGGCTTACGGTGCCCCACTGGGACAGGCCGCTGCAGCTGACGCTGGAGCCGTTGCAGTACTCGGCAAAGAGGGGGTTCAGCGCCCCGGGGCGCCGGATGTAGCTGGTAAAGATCTCGTCCACGATCCGGGAAATGTTGGTAAAGATATTCCGCCCCGGCACATAATATTGGTCATAGCCGGTGTTGTTGGTGATGTTGAAGCTGTACCCCCGGCTGGGGTACCATTCGGTAAAGATGCGGTTGAGGGCGAAGGAGATCTGGGCATAGATGTTGGCCCGGATGGCGTTTTCCGGCCAGGAGGGATAGATCTCGCTGCTGGCCACGTTTTTGATGTAATAGGCAAAATCCACCGTCACATTTTGGGCGGAGGCATTGGAAGGGGCCCCCAGGTGAACGGTGATGTACCGGGGGATATAGACCTCGGTGAGCACCCGCCCCTGGGGGACATCGTCCTCCGGGCCGGGGCCCTCGGGCTGGCGCTCCGGGGTGGTGAGAAGTCCGTTTTCCGGGATGTCAAACACCCGCTCCTCCTCCCGGTCCCGGCCCAGGGGCTGGGGGTCCATCCCCAGGGGGACCACCGATTCCTCCCCGGCAAAGGACTGGATGCCCCGGATGGTGACGGGGACAAAGCCATCCGCCTCGATATGGGCGTCGTAAAGGCTGTAGGGGACCCCGGAAAAGCTGGGGTCCAGGCTCTCCTCCCGGGGAGGAGCGCAGACACGGATGGGCGGGGTGCGCCCGGAGGCATCGGTGACAAAGGAGACCGATCTGCCGGTGTCCCGGCTGTGGAGGGTGATACCCGCCCCGGGCAGCGGCCGGGCCTCCCGGCCAGTGGATAGCTGAAAAACCAAAGTGGCGCTTCTGTTCATGGCCATGGTGAAAACTCCTTTCAGACAAAAAGCGGGATGCTTTTCCTGGACCATCCTATGCGCCGGGGCCTGCAAGTGGGAATATTTTTAGAAGCTGTACCATTGGCCGAAGTACGGAAAATTTGCTGGCAAGATACGTGGGGCGGCTATTGGTACGGCTTCTTATAAAAAAATATTAAGAACGCGATGGGTTTACAATGGTGAAAAATGCGAGTATAATAAATTAATGTCAAAAAAATAGGGATCAATGCAACAAAACAACAATTTTGATCGTACTATATTGATAGACACCAACACAACACGGAGGGAAGCAGTACCATGAAAAAGTTTTTGGCGTTTGTATTGGCTTTGGCGATGATCGCTGCCACCGGCGTGGTGGCCTTCGCGGCCAGAGACGACGAGGAGGACAACCGGAAGGAATATCAGAAATGCTATCCGGACCCGGCGACCCTCCGCGGAGGAGAGACCGTAAAGATCTACACCAGCGACTTTTACTGGAAGGATACCGACCGGGACAGCGACACAAAAGGGGAGTACATCTCCCTGGACTGCGAGCTGGACAAGGAGTACTTCAGCCTTTCCGACCCCACCTGGAAAAAGGGCGGCAGCTATGTGGAAAAGGTCTACTTTGAGGACGGGGACGACTATGTCACCCTGATCATCAAGTCCGGCATCCATACCAGCAACGACATCCCCATCCGGGGCAGCATCAAGATCCGGGACAAGGACCTGAAGCGCACCTACACCTGCACCATCGACAAGGACGACCTGGTTATTGAGACCATCGACGAAAAGGAAAACATGTACACCGATGGCACCCGGAAGTTCAGCCTGCCCTATAACTACCAGGAGGTCAAGGTCCGCTTTGTGGACGACGAGGGGGCCAACTACGGCACCTTTACCGCCGACTTTGACAACGACTACGGCACCCACGTTGCCAAGTATGTGGTCCGCATTGTGGAGCAGGAGTCCCTTTTCCTGGGCTTTAACGAGACAGAAAACACCACCCTGACCGAAAAGTACAAAACCGCAAAGATGCGGTTCATCAACTGGGACGCCCGCCCCACCTTCGAGCTGGAGGGGAGCCTGTCCATTTACATGGAGCCCAACGAGTACATTTACGGGATCAAGGACGACAACACCCTGTACCGTCTGGGGGGCAGCTACGACAGCGAAAATGACGCCTATGTCATTAAGACCAAGACCCTGGGCAGCTATGTGGTGAGCAGCAAGGCCCTGATGGACCACTCCACCAACAAGCCCCTGGATCCCAACGCGGTAAATAAGCCCGCCTCATCTTCCACGGTGGCTCCGCCGCCCTCCTCCAGCGTTGCGCCTCCCCCCAGCTCCAGCGTGGCACCGCCTCCTTCCAGCACCGCGCCGGAGCTCTCCTCCAGCGAGCCCGCACCGGAGCCCTCCTCCAGCGAGCCGGCGCCGGAACCGGAGCCTGAACCCGACCCTGAACCTGAACCGGACAGCAAGCCGGCGGACAGCAAAAAGGACGACGATGACGAGGACGACGAAAAGGGCGGCTTCCCCATTGTGCCGGTCCTGCTTGTGGTACTCATTGTTGTTGCCGTGGTCTGCGGCGTTGTCGTAATGGGGAACCAGAACGGCGGCCGGGGCGGCAGCAGCCGGAGAAAGAATTTTGACGACTGGGACGACTAAGCCGGTAAAAAAATGAAAGAGGGCCCCCTTTCCGGCGGCCGGGTTCAGCCCGGGCCGGGAAGGGGGCCATATTGCTGGGGAGAGAAGTAGGGGGGTGGGGGCCGCCTGGCGGCGGCCTTTAGAGGGTCGAATGGACCGGCCTTATGGGCCGGTCCATTCGAGGGGGGCTGAGATTGCAAAACACCCCACTGGGGTGTATTTGCAGGTTGGCTGGGTGCAGGGCGAGCAGGCTTCTCCTTTCTTTTTCTATCGCAAAAAGAAAGGAGCAAAGCCTCTCCGCGCTAAGAGCTGCCCCTTCGGGGCAGTTGCGCTCCGAGA
>JAAWEO010000174.1 GCA_022794295.1 Angelakisella sp.
TAGTCCCCCCGTGAGGCGCGCCGCCCCGAAGGGGCCTTTTGGACCTTCCGCAGAAGGTCCGCGCGCCTGACCCCTCGCCGGGGAGGCGAAACGAGGCAATAGGTCTTTAAAACGAGACAGGAATGCGTAAGGGGAGACTGTCGCGTGGCAGTCAAAGGAAACAGCGCTGCTAATAACAGACGCCCATGTCCAGGACCGAGAGGCAGGCACGTTCAAGAAGCGGCCCTGCGGGCCTGTCTTGAAGGGCAGGCAGATAAAACCGAAAACACCTGGCGCTCCCCGCGGCTGGGTGACAGCCAGTCTCGTTCCGGCCGCGGCTTGTCACTTCGAGGATACAAAGATACGGGGGGCAAACAGTTCGTTCCTTATTACAACGCCATAGTTTTAGCCGCGGCCTTAATCGAAGGATACTGTCTCTAGCCGGAGTATTTCGTCCGCTGCGGCGGTCGACCAGGCGCTGTCCGCCCTGGACCCGGACCGGACTGATGTCCGGTGACAGAAAGGCTAGCCGGTACTGGGCGTTGGGCTTCGGGTATGGTGCTGCGCCGGCAGAAACCTGGCCCGCCTAGCCCGCCATGCCGCCGTCTACAGCCAATACTTGACCGGTAATGTAGTCCCCTCCAGGCCCTGCCAGAAATACCGCCGCCCGGGCAACCTCCTCCGCTTCCCCTAAGCGCCCTAAAGGAATCGCCCCCAGCAGCCCTTCACGAATCCCCTCCGGTAAACCCTCCGTCATGTCCGTTCGAATAAACCCAGGCGCAATGGCGTTCACCGTCACCCCCCGGGACCCCAGCTCCTTGGCCAAAGCCTTGGTCAGACCAATCACCCCCGCCTTGCTGGCCGCATAGTTCGCCTGCCCCGCATTCCCATGAAGCCCTACCACGCTGGACAGCGAAATGATCCGCCCCCAGCGCCGTTTCAGCATCCCCCGCGCCGCCAGCCGGGAACAAAGAAATGCCCCCCGAAGGTTTACCTCCAGTACCCGGTCAAAATCCTCTGCCTTCATCCGGAGCAGCAGCCCGTCCCGTGTGATCCCTGCGTTGTTGATAAGGATGTCCACCGAACCCAGCTGTTCCTCCGTCTGGGAAAACAGCCTCTGACAGTCCTCCTCCCGGGAGACATCCGCCTGGAAGGCCGCCGCCCTGCCCCCCTGGGCAAGGCAGCGTTCGACTACCTCCTGGGCAGCGTCCTCCCGCCCGGCGTAGCAAAGGGCCACGTCCGCCCCCTCTGCCGCCAGGGCAATGGCAATGGCCCGGCCAATCCCACGGCTTCCCCCGGTGACCAGGGCGGTGCGGCCCGTTAAAATTCCGGCCATCGCTTACGCCCCCTTCTTCAGCTGGGGAAGGATCTCCCGAATGCTCTCCAGGCTCTCCGCCTGGAACAGCTGGAACCCCGGGGCAAGCTGCCCGCTTTTCTTCACAAACCCGGAGAGCACCTTCCCGGGCCCGATCTCCACCACGGTGTCCACCCCCTGCTCCAGCATCCACTGGATGCTTTCGGCAAACCGGGTGGGGGACTGGACCTGGCGCACCAGCATCCCGGCTACGTCCTCCCCCCGGGACAAGGGCCGCGCCGGGGTGTTAAAGACCACCGGCAGCTCCATGGGACGGAAAGCTACCTGGTGGAAGTACCGCTCCAAAGCCTGCCCCGCTGGGGCCATCAGGCTGGTGTGGAAGGCCCCGCTCACCCGCAGGGGCACTGCCCGCTTGATCCCCTGGGAAAGGGCCAGCTCCGCCGCCCGGTCCACCGCCTCGGCGTCCCCGCCAATGACCACCTGTCCGGCGCAGTTCAGGTTGGCGACCTCCGCCACCTTGCCGGTCTCGGTGCGGGCCTTTTGGCAGACCTCCTCCGCCAGGGGGCGGTCGGCGCCCAGCAGAGCATCCATTTTACACCGGTGCCCAGCGGCTGCCTCCTCCATGACACGGCCCCGGAAGGCCGCGACCTCCACCGCCTCCTCCGGGGTAAACACCCCGGCGCAGGAAAGGGCGGAGTACTCCCCCAGGCTCAGCCCGGCGGCATAATCCGGCCGGATGCCGGATTCCTGAAAGATCCTGGTCACCGCACCGGCAAAGGCCACCATACAGGGCTGGGTGTACCGGGTGCGGGAGAGCTCCTCCTCTGTGCCCTCAAAGCACAGGTGCCGCAGGTCAAACCCCAGCCGGTCCTCCGGCAGGTCAAAAATAGGCCGCACCGAGGGGCAGGCTTCGTACAGGTCCCTTCCCATTCCCGGAATCTGGCTGCCCTGTCCGGCATACAAAAAAGCTAATTTCACGGATAAACACCTTCCTTTGCCCGCAAATATCCTTCCCAAAGCTCCTCCAGGATCACCCTGGCGGGCCTGATCTCTCTGCACATCCCGGCCACCTGCCCGGCCATTAGGGAACCGTTCTGGACGTCCCCGTCAAAGACCGCTTTCCGCAGGGAGCCCAGGGTGTACTGCTCCAGCTCCAGCTTTTCGGCCCCAGCCTTTTCCCGTTTCACATACTCCCGGGCCATTTTGTTTTTCAGGATCCGCACCGGCACCCCGGCGATCCTCCCGGTGACAATGGTATCGGTATCCCCGGCCTTTACCACCGCCTCCTTGTAGGCGGTGTGGATGGGGCATTCCTCCGAGACCAGCAGGCAGGTGCCCACCTGGGCCCCCGCCGCCCCCAGGGCGAAGGCGGCCATCAGCTGCCGCCCGTCTGCGATCCCCCCAGCGGCAATCACCGGGACCTTTACCGCGTCCACCACCTGGGGCACCAGGGCCATGGTGGTCAGCTCCCCCACATGGCCGCCGCTTTCGGTGCCCTCGGCGATCACCCCGTCAGCTCCGGCAGCTTCCATCCGCCGGGCCAGGGCCACGCTGGGGACCACCGGAAAGACCAGGCAGCCGGCTTCCTTCCACCGGGGAAGATACTTCCCGGGGTTTCCGGCGCCGGTGGTGATCACCGGCACCTGCTCCCGGGCGGCGATTTCCGCCTGTTCCTCCACGGCGGGATGCATCAGCATGATGTTCACCCCAAAGGGCTTTTGGGTCAGGCTGCGGCACCGGCGGATGTTTTCCAGAAGGACCTCCGGTGTCATCCCCCCGGCGGCGATGATGCCAAGCCCCCCGGCGTTGGAGATGGCCGCGGCAAACTCCCCGGTGGCGATGTTTGCCATTCCGCCCTGGAAGATGGGGAAGCGGATCCCCAGGCGTTCATTCAGATATCCCATACAGCATTTGCTCCTTACCAGATGATTTCCGCGGCCCCCCAGGAGAGGCCGCCGCCGAAGCCGGCCAGCATGACCCGCTGTCCTTCCCGGAGAAGTCCTTTTTCCTCCATCTCCGCCAGGGCGATGGGGATACTGGCGGCGGAGGTATTGCCGTACCGCTCCAGATTCATATAGAACCGTTCCATAGGGATGCCCATGGCCTTGGCTGCGTGGGCCAGGATACGGGAATTTGCCTGGTGGCAGACGAACCAGTCGATGGCCTCCAGGGGGGTGCCGGACCGTTCCAGCACAGCCCGGATCCCGGTGGGGATGGCCTCTACGGCGAAGCGAAAGACCTCTTTTCCCTCCATGGCAATGGGGCCGGGCAGGCCTTTATCCTCCCGGATGCCGGGGCAGGAGAGGACGGTTTCGTTCCCCCGGGTGCCATAGCTCCACCAGAAGGGGCGGTCCTGATCCCCTGCGATCACGGCGGCCCCGGCACCATCCCCGAAAAGGACGCAGGTATTCCGGTCGGTATGGTCCACCACCCGGGAGGTGACCTCAGCCCCGATCAGGAGGACCAAGCGCCCGGGGGTTTGCTCCAGCAGTCCCTGGCAAAGCCGGAGCCCTGCCAGAAAGCCGCTGCACGCGGCATTGAGATCCAGGGCCAGGAGATCCTCCGGAAGGCCCAGGGCCTCCTGGACCAGGCAGGCGGTATTGGGCACCAGGTGGCTGGGGGTAAAGGTAGCCACCAGCACCGCCCCGATTTCCCGGCGGCTTCTGCCCTGGGCTTCCAGGGAGCGGATGGCGGCTTTGGCGGCACCTATAGACAGGGAGGAGGTGGTTTCCCCGGGGGCAGCGAACCGCCGCTGGCGGATACCGCTCCGGCTGGTGATCCACTGGTCGTTGGTTTCCACCTGTTTTGCGAGGTCGTCATTTGTCACCACACAGGAGGCATCCTGTTTTCCGGTGGCGATGATCCGTAACCCGGTCATAGCTGATCGCTCCCTTTTACTCGAGATGGGCTTCGATATAGCTGACGATATCCCCCACGGTTTTCATCTGCTCCAGGGCCTCGTCGGGGATCTTCACATCAAAGGCGTCCTCCAGGGCCATATTCAGCTCCACGGCGTCCAGGCTATCGGCGCCCAGGTCCTCGGTGAGGCTGGCTTTCAGGGTAACATCGGTCTCGTCACAGCTAAGATTATCCAAAATGACTTCCTTAACCTTTGCAAAAATATCCATGTGTCGCTGCTCCTTCTTTAGAAAAGATTAAAATATTTTATCAAAAATATTTAAGTATATTTTATCCGGGATTTTCGCTTTGTCAAGGGTGGATAGAGGCGAAAGCGGGGGGATTCCTGTGAACTTTTTGTAAATATTTCTGTAACGGCCGTTACATTTTTGGTTCTGCTTGGGCGGGGGAGGTTGCTGCCGGCGCAGCACCATACCCGAAGCCTAACGCCCAGTACCGGGTAGCCTTTCTGTCACCGGACATCAGTCCGGTCCGGGTCCAGGGCGGACAGCGCC
>JAAWEO010000175.1 GCA_022794295.1 Angelakisella sp.
GCCAGCTCCATCATCTCGGCGGTAAGGAGCCACCCCTCCCCCATTTTGCTGCCGTACCCAATGACCCCCTTGACCAGCCCCTTGGTGTGGGCATAGGGGGAGGGGGGCACAAACTGGGGGTACCTGGCGATCGCCCCTATAAGCTCCCTTTCCATATCGGTCAGGTATTTCATCAGCACCCGGCAAACCGCGTACTTGGCGGGATTTCCCCCGTAGAGCCGGATATCCTCCAGACGGTTGTCCACCTTAAAAAGGGCAAAGCCCAGAATGCCGGGGACCATGTACTCGCACCCCTGGCTCCGGAGGAAGGCCTCCAGGTCGTTGTTGCCCAGGCTGGCGTACTTGACATAGATCTCCCCCACCACCCCCACCTTCACCCTGGGGACCTTCTTCACCGGCACAGCGGCGAAACCGGCGGCGATGCCGGCAAGGTTCTTCCGCATCTGTCCAATGGAAACACCCTTCCCGGCGTCAAACTGCTGGCAGATCTGCTGGGTCCAGTGGTCCACCACCTGCCGGGCGGCGCCCTTGGCGCACTCGTAGGGGCGCACCTGGTTGTAAAGGTGCATCATGGCATCCCCGTAGATCACGCAGGCCACCAGCTTGCGGAGCATGGAGAGGGTAAAGGTGAAGCCGCTGTTCTTTTCCAGGCCGGAAAGATTCAGGCTGATCACCGGGATATGCCCCAGCCCCGCCTTTTTCAGGGCCTTGCGCAGCAGAAAGATGTAGTTGCTGGCCCGGCAGCCGCCCCCGGTCTGGGTGATCATCAGGGCAGTCCTTTGGAGGTCGTACTTGCCGCTGTGAAGGGCGTCCATCATCTGGCCGATGACCAAAAGGGCGGGGTAGCAGGTGTCATTGTGGACATACTTGAGCCCCTCCTGGACCACCTCCGGGCCGTGGTTTTCCAGCACCTCCAGGCGGTAGCCGCTGCTGCGGAAGATATACCGCAGCATGGCGAAGTGAATGGGGGCCATGCTGGGAATGAGGATGGTGTACCCCGCCCTGTTCATCTCCTTAGTGTATTCCACACGGTCCAGGCGCTTTTTGTCAGCCATTTTCCCCCTCCTTCCGGTTTTCTGCCTGCTGCTGCCGGATGGCGGCGAACAGGCTCCGCAGGCGGATCTTCACCGCCCCCAGGTTGGTGATCTCGTCGATCTTGATCTGGGTATAGATCTTGTGCTCCTCCTCCAGGATCTCCCGCACCTCGTCGGTGGTAATGGCGTCCACCCCGCAGCCAAAGGAGACCAGCTGCACCAGGTTCATATCCGGCTGGGCGGCGATATACCGGGCGGCGGCGTAAAGGCGGCTGTGGTAGGTCCACTGGTTCAGCACCCCCACCGGGAACCTTTGGATATGGCTGCTTACCGCGTCCTCGGTGATCACCGCCACCCCGAAGCTGGCGATCAGCTTGTCGATGCCGTGGTTGATCTCCGGGTCCACATGGTAGGGCCGCCCGGCCAGGACGATCATCTCCCGGCCCTCGGCCCGGGCCCGCCGGATGATCTCCTCCCCCTGGGCCCGGACCGAGGCCAGGTACCGTTCATACTCCTCATAGGCGGCGCCGGCGGCCCTTTTTACCTCCCGCAGGGTGATGCCCCCGTAGTACTGGGCCAGGATAGCGGTCATCTTTTTGGGGAAATGCCTCCGCTGGTGGAGCCCGACATAATCGGTGATAAAGGTGATCCCCCGGGCCTCCGGCATATTGGAGCGGATGACCTCCGGGTAGTAGGCCACCACCGGACAGTTGTAATGGTTGTCCCCCAGCCCTTCGTCCAGGTTGTAGGACATACAGGGGTAAAAGATGGCGGTGACCCCCATGGCGATCAGGGCCTCCACATGGCCGTGCATCAGCTTGGCGGGGAAGCAGACGGTATCCGAGGGGATGGTGTGCTGGCCGCTGAGGTAAAGGTCCCGGTCGCTGAGGGGACTGGTGACCACCTCGAAGCCCAGGGCGGTAAAGAATTTGTGCCAGAAGGGCAGCAGCTCGTAAAGATTGAGACCCATGGGCAGACCCAGCTTTCCCCGGGGGCCGGGAACAGGCCTGTAGCTTTGGAGCATTTGCAGCTTCTGCTGATAGAGGTTCAGGGAGCTGTCCTGGGCCTTGTGGGTAATGGGCCGCTCGCACCGGTTGCCGCTGATGTACCTCCGGCCGCCCCCAAAGGTGTTCACCGTCAGGCGGCAGTTGTTGGGGCAGAGGCCGCAGCTGACAGCCTGGACCTTGTGCTGGAAGTCCTCGATCTCCCGGGGACCCAAAATGCCGCTCCTGCGGTCCGGATCCCGGTCCCTGCCCTCCTGGGCCTCGGACTGGATGGCGTAAAGAGCCGCGCCGTAGGCCCCCATCAGCCCGGCGATGTTGGGGCGGATCACCTCCACCCCCAGCTCCTGCTCAAAGGCCCGGAGGACGGCGTCGTTGTAGAAGGTGCCTCCCTGGACCACGATATGCCGCCCCAGCTCGGTGGGGTCGGCGGCCCGGATCACCTTGTAAAGGGCGTTTTTCACCACACTGATGGAAAGCCCGGCGGAGATATCCTCCACGCTGGCCCCGTCCTTCTGGGCCTGCTTTACCGAGGAATTCATAAAGACGGTGCAGCGGCTGCCCAGGTCCACCGGTTTTTTGGCAAAGAGGCCCAGGTTGGCAAAGTCCTCGATGGAGTAGCCCAGGGCCTCGGCAAAGGTCTGGAGAAAGCTGCCGCAGCCGGAGGAGCAGGCCTCGTTGAGGAAGATGTTGTCAATGACCCCGTCCTTGATCTTAAAGCACTTGATATCCTGGCCGCCGATGTCGATGACAAAGTCCACATCGGGCATAAACTTTTTGGCGGCGGTGAAGTGGGCCACCGTCTCCACCACGCCGTAATCCACCCCGAAGGCGCTTTGGATGATCTCCTCCCCGTAGCCGGTGACCGCCCCGGCGGCAATGCGGATATCCGGCTTCCGCTCATAGAGCTCCCGGAAGAACTCCCGGATAAGGGGGACCGGGTTGCCGGAATTGGACTGATATTTGGAGTAGAGCATGCCGCCGTTCCGGTCGGTGACCACCGTTTTTACCGTGGTGGAGCCGGCATCAATGCCAATGTACACCGGACCGGTGATCTCCTCCAGGCGGCCGCAGGGAACGGCGTGGCGCCAGTGGCGCTGGGTGAAGGCGATATGATCCTCCTTGGTCTCGAAAAGGGGCGGAATGATGGCGTACTCCCCCTGACCCCGGTAGGCGGCAAGGGCCTTGATGGCGGCGGCCAGGTCGGTCTCCCCCTCTCCGCACCAGGCGGCCCCCAGGGCCACATAATAGAGGGAATGTTCCGGGCAGAGGCCGGTGAGCCCCAGGGTCTTGTCAAAGCTTTCCCGGAGCTGGGGCAGGAAGGTAAGGGGACCGCCCAGGTAGAGGACCTTCCCCTGGATGCGGCGGCCCTGGGCCAGCCCGGCAATGGTCTGGTTCACCACCGCCCCGAAGATGCTGGCGGCCACGTCCTCCTTTTTGGCCCCCTGGTTCAGCAGGGGCTGGATGTCGGTTTTGGCAAAGACGCCGCAGCGGCTGGCGATGGTATAGGTGCGCTGGGCCCGCCCGGCCATTTCGTTCATCTGGTCGGGGGTGACCTTCAGGAGGGTCGCCATCTGGTCGATGAAGGCCCCGGTCCCCCCGGCGCAGGAGCCATTCATCCGCACCTCCAGGCCATCGGTCAGAAAAAGGAGCTTGGCATCCTCTCCCCCCAGCTCGATAATGGCATCGGTCCCGGGGGCCAGGCGGGAGGCAGCCACCCGGGTGGCGTAGACCTCCTGGACAAAGGGGATACCGGAGCCCTGGGCCATGCCCATACCGGCGGAGCCGGAGATCGCCAGGGAGGCGGAGCGGCCCCGGACGACCTCCCTCTGCACCAGGGCAAGGAGCTCCCCGGTTTTTTGGGTGATCTGGGAATAATGGCGGTTGTAGGAGGAATAGAGGAGCTGGTCCTCGTGATCCAGCACCACGCACTTAATGGTCGTAGAGCCTACATCCAGTCCGATTTTCAGCATAAGGTTTCCTCCTTCTGGCAGGGGTGATGGAACTGCTCCAGCTCCTGCCGGTATCGTTCCAGGTTATGATTCATACGCTCGTAAAATGATATCAGGGTCGCGATCTCCTCCGGGGAGAAGCCGGTCAGGCGGCGGGAGACGATCTCCTCCTGAAAGGATCGGGCCTTCCGGGCCATTTCCCGGCCCTTGGGGGTAAGGGAGACCACGGTACAGCGCTGGTCATGGGGGGCTTTTTCCCGGCAGACGAGGCCGGTATGCTCCATTCGCTTGGCGGAGACTGCCACAGCGGCGCGGCTGACGCCCAGGATCCTTGCGATCTGGCCCTGGGTGGTATGGGAGGTTTGGCTGATGGCCCACAGGATGGGGAGCTGGCCGGGGTGGAAGTCCTCACCGGAGAGAAGGCGGAAGATACAGGCCTGGGTGAGGACATGGGTTTTACGGTCCAGGTCCAGGAAGCGGAGGAATTTTTGCAGATGCGGCATTAGCGGGACCTCCTTGGGTTGATGGGTATTACAGGCTGTTGTGCCTGCCGGCGCAGGGCCGGGAGCAGGCGCTGGGACAAGTACAGGCTAGCCTTTCTGTCACCGGACATCAGTCCGGTCCGGGTCCAGGGCGGACAGCGCCTGGTCGCCCGCCGCAGCGGGCGAAATTCCCCGAAATGAGGCAGCA
>JAAWEO010000176.1 GCA_022794295.1 Angelakisella sp.
TGATGGCGCCAGGCGGCTGGGGTGTGCTGGCATCTTGGATATGTGCTCCCGCTTACCAGCGTCCGGGCTTTTGCGGCCGGAGGCTCGTTGGCCGGATTAGGTGCTTTTTTCTGCGGAAAAAAGCGGAGCCCTTCGGGCAATGGCCTGCGGGCCAGGGTGGAAATGGCTAAGGTGATTTTCGCTGCGGCGAAAATCGGAGCCCTTCGGGCTAAGGCCGCTTCGCGACAAGCGCCGCCGGGCGGCGGGGATTGGGAACGGCTTTGGTGCCTCCGGCGGAGCCGCTTCGCGGCAAATGGCCTGCGGGCCAGGGAGGTGGGGGCGGGTTGGGGGTCTGGTGGGGGGGTCAGCCGCCGATTTGGGACATGGTGTGGTGGTCCATGTCGGGGGTTTCACAGCCGCCGAAGTTGTGGTGAAGGGGTTTTTTCTGGATGGCTTCCTGGATGACGCCGGCCAGCTCCTCCTCCCCTGCTCCGGTTCGGAGAAGCTCCCGGAGGGGGATTCCGTCGTTGTAGTGGAGGCAGAGCTTTAAAAAGCCGGTACTGGTAAGGCGGACCCGGTTGCATTCCCCGCAGAACTCGTGGGAGATGGCGCTGATAAAGCCGAGCTTTCCGGTAAAGCCGGGAAGGCTGTAATAGACTGCGGGGCCGTTTCCCCGCTTTCCCTCCCAGGGGGTCATGGGGCCATAGTCCGCTTCCAGGCGGCGGCGGACCTCCTCGTTGCCGATGGGGGTCAGGTGCTTCCCTTCCCCAATGGGCATCAGCTCGATGAAGCGCACGTCCAGGGGCTGGTCTTTTGCCAGGGCGGCCAGCTCCCCCAGGCTTTGGCCGTTGTATTCCTCAATGGGGATGGCGTTTACCTTCACCCGGATCCCTGCTTCCACCGCCCGGCGGATGGCCTTCCGGACATCTTCCTCCATGGAACAGCGGGTAAGGGTCCGGAAGGTCTCCGGATCCAAGGTGTCCAGGCTGATATTCACCGCGTCCAGCCCGTTTTC
This sequence comes from Angelakisella sp., assembly GCA_022794295.1. Taxonomy (GTDB): domain Bacteria; phylum Bacillota; class Clostridia; order Oscillospirales; family Ruminococcaceae; genus Angelakisella. The sequence continues at coordinate 995 of JAAWEO010000176.1, forward strand.
CACCAGGGCAGGAAGCTCCCGGGGCAAAAGAACGCCGTTGGTGGTCATGGTCACCTCCCGGATGCCGGGAATGGCCTTGAGCATCCCCACCAGGGCGGCACAGCCCTTCCGGACCAGGGGCTCCCCGCCGGTGAGCTTCACCTTGCTGATGCCCAGCCGGGCGGCGGCGGCACAGACCCGGGTGATCTCCTCCAGGGTAAGTAGGTTCTCATAGGGCTCCGGTTCCACCCCCTGGGCGGGCATACAATAGACACACCGCAGGTTGCACCGGTCGGTGAGAGACACCCGGATATAGTCGATGATCCTGCCCTTTCCGTCAGTCATGTTCAGCCTCCCCTGGGTGCTTCGGGTTATGGAAGTCCCCGCTTTTGCCCCCGGTCTTTCGCAGAAGATAGGCGCTCTCGATCTCCATGCCCTTGTCGATGGCCTTGCACATATCATAGATCGTCAGCAGGGCCACGGTGACCCCGGTGAGGGCTTCCATCTCCACCCCGGTCTGCCCGGACACCCGGACGGTGCACCGGGCCTCCACCGCCAGTTCATCCGGCAGCATGGTGAAATCCACCGAGCATTTTCCCAAAAGGAGAGGGTGACACATGGGGATCAGCTCCCAGGTGCGTTTGGTTGCCATGATCCCGGCCACCCGGGCCACCCCCAGAACATCCCCCTTCCTTGCGGTACCGTTCTGAATGGCCTCGTAGGTCTCCCGGCCCACCCTGATCCTCCCCACGGCGGTGGCGGTGCGGTCGGTGATCCTTTTTTCGGTGACGTCCACCATGACCGCATTGCCATGGGCGTCAAAGTGGTTCATCTTCGGATTTGTTTCTGGCATTTCTTCTTCCATCCTTTTCCAATCCTTTTCGTCTCTCTGTATGCCGCCCGGGCAGATCGGGAGAGCTTGAACCTTACAGAAGTACAACTTTTACAAGATCCCCGATGCGCAGGCCCTTATTCCCTGCCTCGATATCCACCAGGCAGTTGCAGTTTACCATGGAGTACAGCGCCCCGGAGGAGTGGTTCCGTTTCCCCAGGGTCACCAGCCCGTCCCAGTACCGGGCCCGGATAAACCGGCGGCCCGGGCTCCGCTTGGGGAAATCCTCCGCCATTTTGCCGGTGGTGCGGCGGTAGGTCATTTCCCGGTCGCCGGAGAGCTTAGCCAGCATGGGGCGCAGGATCAGCTCGAAGGTGGCGATGGTGGCAAAGGGGTTGCCGGAAAGGCAGCAAAGGGGCTTCCCCTGGTATTGGGCACAGAGGATGGGGGTCCCCGGCTTCATCAGCACCCGCCAAAAGAGCCGTTCCGCCTCCAAAAGGGGCAGCACCTCGTGGAGGATATCCTTCTTCCCCACAGAGACCCCGCCGGTGGTGATGACCACGTCGGCGTTTTGGAACGCTTCCCCAATGGCACCGGCCACCGCCTGGGGATCGTCCCCTACACTGCGGCTTTGGGTCACGATGATCCCCAGCTCCTCCAGCCGGGCCCGGAGCATCAGGAGGCTGCTGTTATAGATCTTCCCCGGGGCCAGGGGGGTGCCGATGGGGACGATCTCGTCCCCGGTGCTGATCACCGCAGCCCGGACCCGGGGGCGGACCGAAAGCCCGGTCAGGCCCTGGCCTGCCAGCACCCCCATGTGGACGGGGGTAAGCTTTTCCCCGGCGGGCATCAGGACCGTTCCCTTCCGGATATCCTCCCCGGCAAAGCAGTAGTTCTGATGGGGGGAGACCGGCCTGTAAACCTCCACCGTCTCCTCGCCATAGTTGGTGTCCTCCTGGCGGACCACACAGTCACAGCCCCGGGGGATGGCCGCGCCGGTCATAATGCGCACCGCCTGGCCGGGCTGCACCTCCCCGCTGAACCAGCCCCCGGCACAGACCTCCCCTACGACCGAAAGGCGGGCCGGGGTCTCCCTGGTCGCCATCGCGATATCCGCTGCCCGCAGGGCGTAGCCATCCAGGGGGGAACGGTCGAAGGGCGGGTTGGCGATACCGGCGGTGATCTGCCGGGCCAGGACACGGCCCCGGGCCTCCCCGATGGGGATCTGTTCCTCCCCGGGGAGAACGCTCACCCGGCTTTCCAGGACACTGATGGCATCCTCCAGGGAGATCATGGTAAGACCCTCGCTCACACAAGCCCCCCCTTCCCAAAGCCGCAGGCGGGATAATGGCAGACCGGGCACTGGAGGCAAAGCCCCCCGTGACCCAGGGCAGCCAGATCCCGTTTGCTGATGACCTCCCCGGCCATGATGCGGGGGAGCACCAGATCAAAGACGGTGGCGTCGTGGTACATGACACACCCGGGCAGGCCCAAAACGGGGACCCCATCCGGGGTATAGGACAAAAGGAACATGGCCCCGGGGAGCACCGGCGCGCCATAGGAGACGATCCGGGCCCCGGTGGACTGGATCGCGGTGGGGGTAACGTCATCGGGGTCCACGCTCATACCGCCGGAGCAGACCACCAGGTCCGCCCCCTGGTCCAAAAAGGACTGGATGGCATCCCGGATCTGTTCCGCCTTATCGTCCACAATGGTCTGGCCCAGGATCTCTGCATCATAGAAGGCGAATTTCTCCCGGAGGACCGGACCGAAGGCATCCTTGATACGGCCATGGTAGACCTCGCTGCCGGTGGTGACGATCCCCACCCTTTTGCGGAGGTAGGGCAGGAGCTCCAGGAGGGGCTTGCTGCCGGCGATCCGTCTGACCTCCTCCATTTTCTCCTTGGGGATGACCAGGGGGATGATGCGGGTCCCTGCCAGCTTTTCTCCCTTTCGCACGGGGTAGTTGGTCTGGCGGGTGGCAATCATAATATCCGGGATGGAATTGATCTCGGTAAGCCGGTGGACATCCACCTTAAGCAGGCCATCGATCTGGGCAACACACTCGATCTTGCCCTCTTTAACGGGGGTGGGGGCGATGTGGTCATTTTTACAGAGATCAAAGAGGATCTCGGCGGCCTCGTTCTCATGGAGGAGACTGTCGTCCTTTTCCCACACATAAAGATGTTCCTTCCCCACCGAAAGGAGGACGGGGATATCCTCCGGGGTAACGACATGTCCCTTGCGGAACACGGAATCCTTGGTAACACCCCGGATGATCTGGGTGATATCATGGCAGAGGACATGGCCGGCGGCATCTTCGGTTCTAATGAGCTTCATAGCTGCAACTTCCTTTCCGCGAACAGAAAAAGAGCCTACCGAAAAAAGGCAGGCTCCGCAAAGCAAGAATCCGGGGAAAATGGGCCCCGAAATGATCCCGGCCACCTGTCCTCTTTGCAAACGGCAGGCCGCAGGGTTTCCCCGGCGACCCTGTCTCTGGCTCCGTGGGCTGGGCTGCCTTTAGGAGGAGGAGATCGAGGGCTAATGGGCTGTTCGACTTACGGGGGTAAGTATACCATAGCTTTTAAAAAAAATCAAGCCGAACTTTCCAACCCTACCCGGCGCTGCGCGCCTTGACGGTGTGCGGGGGCCCAGTGGGTGCCTGGAGTCTGAACGAGTACAGGGCGGGGCGATTCCCCGGCCTTTGACGGACTGGGGAATCCGCCGCACCTGCCAGCGTAGCACCATACCCGAAGACCAACGCCCAGTACCGGGTAGCCTTTCTGTCACCGGACATCAGTCCGGTCCGGGTCCAGGGCGGACAGCGCCTGGTCGCCCGCCGGGGCGGGCGAAACT
>JAAWEO010000177.1 GCA_022794295.1 Angelakisella sp.
GCCTGATCTCACCCACGGGGCGGGGTCCATGGTGGGCAGTACCTTGATCTATTACCAGCGTGTTCCTACTGATGGCGCCAGGCGGCTGGGCTAGGTGGCATCTTGGATATGTGCTCCCGCTTACCGGCGTCCGGGCTTTCGCGGCCGGAGGCTCGTTGGCCGGATAAGGTGCTTTTTTCTGCGGAAAAAAGCGGAGCCCTTCGGGCTAGAGCCGCTTCGCGGCTATGGCCTGCGGGCCAGGGGGGTGGAACGGCTTTGGTAGCTCCGGAAGGTTTGGGGTGCTTTTGGCGCCGAAAAGGCCCCGCCGGGGAGGCGGGGCCTTTTCGGTTCAGCTATGGGAAGCGCATCTATTGCTGACGGTGCGCCGGGGGTCGGCGCGCCGGGTCAGCCTGGGAACGGGGAGAGGCGGAAAGAGGGAGCCCTCTCCCCCGGGAAGGCAATGGGTCAGGCGGAGACGGTTTCCCGCCGCGGTGTCCCTTTGGCAGAGGCTTTTTTGGGGACTCGGATGGTGTAGCAGACAAAATCCTCTTCCTCGGTGGTCTGGGCCTGGACAGAAATGCCGCAGCGCTTGATTTCCTCCACCGCTTTATCCACTGGGGAGAAAAGGATCCGCAGGTCCCGGAGGTATCCCATGGCCCGGCGGCTCCCTTTTTTGGGGCCCAGAAGGGTGGATATGTAGCTCTCTGCCTGGCGGGCGCTCATTTGGTTCTGGAGGATGTGTCTGGCGGCCCGGAGCTGGCGGTCGGTGTGCTCCAGGGGCAGGAGGGCCCTGGCGATCCGTTCCCCCAGGCCGTGGTCGGTGAGAAACTGCCGCACCTGGGGATCCAGGCGCAGGAGGCGGAGCTTGTTGGCCACTGTGGGCTGGGGCTTTGCCAGCATGGCGCAGACCTTCTGCTGGCTCAGGCCGCTTTCCTTCATTAGGGCGTAAATGCCCTCGGCTTCCTCGAAGCAGTTCAGGTCCTGGCGGTGAAGATTTTCGATGAGGGTCAGCACGGCGGCATTGGCCTCCGGCACGGTGGTGATAATAGCGGGAATTTCATCGTAGCCTAAACGGCGGCAGGCCAGCAGTCTCCGCTCCCCGGCAATGAGGAAATACCGCCCCCCTCCGGCGGGGTCCTTCCGAACAGTGATGGGGGCGAGAAGGCCATTTTGGGAGATGCTCCGGGCCAGGATGTCCAGCTCGTCCAGGTTAAAATCTCGCCGGGGCTGGTGGGGACTGGGCAGGATGCTTCCCACCGGCAGGGAGACCACCTGATTCAGGGCCTTTGGCCTTCCGGGCAGCTTCATGGGCTGCGCCTCCTTTCCTTTGGACTTCTTACCAGTATACTACCATCCCCCGGAGAAATATTCCAGCCTTTTTCATCGCAGCTTTCGCCCCCCTTCCACAACCTTTCCCAAGCCCCCCGGGAGAATGGCGGCGAAGCCTTGGGGAGATTGGAAAAGCCGGGGGCATTCTGCGATATTTTCCTGGAAGACCCTTGATTTTCTCCGCCGCCGTGCTATACTGGAAGCTGGCAGAAAACTTAAACCCAAACATGAAAGGACATAACCGACCATGCTGAATGAAAAAGTAGCGGCACTGCTGAACACCCAGGTGAACAAGGAGTTTTACTCCGCCTATTTGTACCTCCACTTCTCCAACTTCTACAAGGAGCAGGGGCTGGATGGCTTTGCCAACTGGTACCAGATCCAGGCCCAGGAGGAGCGGGACCACGCCATGCTGTTTGTAAAGTACCTCCAGAACAACGATGCCCCTGTGGTCTACGAGGCCATTGACAAGCCGGATGCCCAGCTCCGGGAGCGGATGGACCCCCTGACCGCCGGTCTTGCCCACGAGCAGTATGTCACCAGTCTGATCCACACCATCTACGAGGCTGCCTATGAGGCCCGGGACTTCCGCACCATGCAGTTCCTGGATTGGTTCGTCAAGGAGCAGGGGGAGGAGGAGACCAACGCCTCCGACCTGGTAAAGAAGATGGAGCTGTTCGGCAGCGACTCCAAGGGCCTTTACATGCTGGATAACGAGCTGGGGGCCCGGGTCTATTCCGCCCCTTCCCTGACCCTGTAACTATCATCCCGCAATACAAAAGCAAGCCGGAGGCTCTGGAAAAGGAGCCTCCGGCTTTTATTCGTTTTTTGGGAAAAGCAAATGCTGGGATTCTATGCAAAAGCAAAGCCCCCTCGTTTGAGGGGGCCACGCCATGGTGCGGATAGCAGGACTTGAACCTGTATGAGTGTAACCTCACTAGAACCTGAATCTAGCGCGTCTGCCAATTCCGCCATATCCGCATGTGCTCCAATCGCTTGGTGCTTTGTTATTATAACAGAACCGATCCCAAATGTCAACACCACTTTCTGAAAAATTTTTTTCATTTTGGTGTGCCTGCAACCTTTTTTCCACAACCTCCCGAAACACCCTTTTATTCTTTGCAGAAAAATGGTATAGTAATACTGTATTGATCACAGCCGGTCTTTCCGGGCACCCTCCCGGAAAGCAGAAACGGGAAAAGGATGAACGAAGAGTATGAAACGGGAAAAATCCTGCGGAGCCTTGGTGGTCCGCAAAAATGGCGAGCAATATGACCTGGTCCTCCTGCGGCACCGCTTTGGCGGCCACTGGTCCTTCCCCAAGGGCCATGTAGAGGCCGGGGAAACAGAGCGGCAGACCGCCCTCCGGGAGGTAAAAGAGGAGACAGGGCTTTCCATCCGCCTTTACGACGGATTTCGGGAAAGCGTTGAATACTTCCCCCAGGCCGGAGTGAAAAAGCAGGTGGTGTATTTCCTGGGGGAGGCCCTGGGGGATGAACTGGTCCGCCAGGAGGAGGAGATCAGCGAGCTGCGCTGGGCCCCCCTGGCAGAGGCTGGGGAGCTGGTGACCTTTGCCAACGACAAGCGGCTGATCCGCCTGGCAAAAAAACGGCTGGGGATCTTGGAAGAGCCCTCCGGCGGTCCCCGCCAGATCCGGCGGCGGCCCCGGGGAAAATCCAGGACTGCCCGCCGCCCCAGGTAGCAAAAGGAGGAACATTGTGTTCAATCATCCGGTGTCCGCGGTGGGAAAAGGCCGTCTGGCCCAAAACCCCGCCCGGGCCATCTGTCTCAGCTTTTTGGCAATTATCGGGGTGGGGACCATTTTGCTGACCCTTCCCTTTGCCTCCCGCTCCGGGAGCTTTACCCCGCCATTGGACGCCCTTTTTACCGCCGCCTCCGCCACCTGTGTCACCGGTCTGGTCATCTACGATACCTGGAGCTACTGGTCCCCCCTGGGCCAGGGGATCATCCTGGCCCTGATCCAAATCGGCGGGCTGGGGCTGGTGACCATGGGGGCCTTTTTCAATGTGGTGGTAGGCCGCCGTATGGGTCTGCGAACCGCTGACCTGGCAAAGGAATCGGTAAACAGCGACTCCTTTGCCGGGGTGCGCCACATGCTGCGCACCGTGATACTGGGCACCCTGCTGGTGGAGCTGCTGGGGGCCCTGGCCCTGGCGGTCACCTTCATTCCGCGGATGGGCCTTCAGAAGGGGGCGGCTGCGTCGGTCTTTACCTCGATTTCCGCCTTTTGCAACGCCGGCTTTGACCTGATGGGCCAGGAGGGCACCCCCTTTGCCTCTCTGACCGCCTTTGAGGGGAACTGGCTGGTGACCCTGCCCACCATGGCCCTGGTGATTTTGGGGGGGCTGGGGTTTGTGGTCTGGGATGATCTTCTCCGGTGGCGGCGGACACACACTGTCACCCTACATACCCGCATCGTCCTGATCCTTACAGCGGCGCTGCTGGGCATTGGCTTTTTCGGCTTCCTTTTACTGGAATGGAAAAACCCCGACACCTTGGGGAAGCTGCCCTTTCTGGGAAAGCTGAACGCCGCCCTGTTCCATTCTGTCAGCTGCCGCACGGCGGGCTTCAACACGATGGATCTGACTGTCCTCACCGACCAGTCCAAGCTTCTTTCGGTGCTGCTGATGTTTGTGGGGGCGGCTCCGGCGGGGACCGGCGGGGGTATCAAGGTGACAACGGTGGCGGTGGTTGTCATGACGGTGGTTTCGGTCATGAGGGGAGAGGAGGACACCATTATCCGGCGGCGGAAGGTGGAGCCGCAGGCGGTATACCGTGCTTTGGCGCTTCTCTCCATGGGTGTTTTGATCGTAGCGGTATCGACCGGTGCGATTTGGGCGGCCACAGGGGGGACATTCTCGGTAATGGACATTCTTTTCGAGGAGACCTCTGCATTTGCCACGGTAGGGCTTTCGGTGGGGGTATCCGGGGCTGCCGGGGTGGTTGGGAAGATCATTTTAATCATCAACATGTTTTTAGGGAGGGTGGGGCTGCTTTCGCTGGCGCTGGCTCTGGCAATGAAACAGGGCGGCGGCAAAAAGGTACTCCCATCCGCACGAATCATCATAGGCTAACCTTACCCGGCGGCCTGGAGGCCGTATCCGGACCCTACCCGGCGCTAACGCGCCTTAACGGTGTGCGGAAGGGATAGTGGGTGCCTGGAGTCTGAACGGGTGCAGGGCGAGGCGATTCCCCTGCCTTTGACGGACTGGGGCGGGCGAGGTTTCTGCCGGCGCAGCACCATGCCCGAAGGCCAACGCCCAGTACCGGGTAGCCTTTCTGTCACCGGACATCAGTCCGGTCCGGGTCCAGGGCGGACAGCGCCTGGT
>JAAWEO010000178.1 GCA_022794295.1 Angelakisella sp.
CAGTACCTTGATCTATTACCAGCGTGTTCCTACTGATGGCGCCAGGCGGCTGGGGTGTGCTGGCATCTTGGATTTGTGCTCCCGCTTACCGGCGTCCGGGCTTTCGCGGCCGGAGGCTCGTTGGCCGGATTAGGTGCTTTTTTCTGCGGAAAAAAGCGGAGCCCTTCGGGCAATGGCCTGCGGGCCAGGGGTTTGGGGCGGCTTTGGTGTCTATGGTGGGGCTGTTTTACGGTAGAGGATATGGAAAAACAGGCGGGAAGCTTTGCTTCCTGCCTGTCTGTTCTTTCTGTACTTGCGCGCTTTATTTTGTTCCGTAGATTCGGTCGCCGGCGTCTCCAAGGCCTGGCAGGATATATTTTTTATCGTTCAGGCATTTGTCAAGAGAGGCGCAGTAGATTTTCACATCGGGGTGGGCGGCGCCTAGGGCTTCCAGGCCTTCGGGGGCGGCGATGATGCACATGAATTTGACGCTGCGGCAGCCGCGGGCTTTGATCTGGGTGATGGCATCAATGGCGGAGCCGCCGGTAGCCAGCATGGGATCCAGGACGATAACATCACGCTCTGCAATGTCGCTGGGGAGCTTGCAGTAGTACTCCACCGGGGTGGCGGTTTCCTCGTCCCGGTACAGGCCGATATGCCCCACCTTGGCGGCGGGGATCAGGGCCAGCACCCCCTCCAGCATCCCCATTCCGGCCCGGAGGATGGGCACAAAGGCCAGCTTGCGGCCGCTGAGGACCTTGGTGATGGCGGGACCCATAGGGGTCTCGATCTCTACCTCCTCCAGGGGCAGGTCCCGGGAGGCCTCGTAGCAGATCAGGGTGGCGATCTCATTGACCAGCTCCCGGAATTCCTTGGAGCCGGTGTTCTTGTCCCGAAGCAGGGTGAGCTTGTGCTGGATCAGCGGATGGTCCATAATAAAGGGCTTGGACATTGCAAGATACCTCCTCAAATGTTGTCTTCTGATAAAAAGCATTGCCGTAACAGCAATGCTTTGGGATACCTATTCCAGTTCGCCCTTTTCCAGGGCCTCGATCTGCGCCACGCGGCGGGCGTGGCGTCCGCCCTCGAAGGGGGTGGCGAGAAAAAGATCCACCAGCTGGCAGGCCAGGCCCTCCCCGATGACCCGCTCCCCCATGCAAAGGACATTGGCGTTGTTGTGGGCCCGGGTGTATTGGGCGCTGAAGGAATCGCCGCAGCAGGCGGCACGGATCCCCGGCATTTTGTTGGCGGCCATGCTGACCCCCACACCGGTGCCGCACAGGACGATCCCCAGTTCGCACTCCCCGGACTGGATGGCACGGCAGGCATAAAGGGAGGCGTAGGGGTAATCCCGCTTTTCCCCGGCGTCATAGATGCCGAAGTCGCGGTAAGAAACACCCTGCTCCTCCAGATGGGCACGGATGGCCTCCTTCAGCCGGAAGGCGGCGTGGTCACAGGCAATGGCTACTTTCATGGTAAAATCCTCCCAGTTTCTAGGGTCACGCCCTAGGAATCCCCCTGTATCCGGTGTCACACCGGTTCCCCCAGCCCTCCTACAACGGCAAGGAGCTTTTGGTAGCTCTCCTCGGTCACCGCGCCGTAAAGGGCCTGGGGCTCCCCGTCCTCCGCCCCAAAGTCCATAAGGACCAGGAGGTTGTCCGGGGCGTTCTGGTACAGGGTGATCTCCATTTCGCTGCACCAGTCCTGCAGGGCAAAGGGCAGCTTTGTCAGTCCGGCCTTTATCCCGGCGGCTTCCTCCGGGGTAAACCAGTAGAATTCCTCCGGGGCACAGGGGGCGACATGGGTAAAGGCGGCCTCGTAGGCAAGGGCGGCTGCCAGAAATTCCCTTACCGAGGGGGCACAGGGCTTCCACCGGGAAAAATCATCGTAGGTGACATAGACCGGCGGATCGGGAAGGGTCAGGTCCTGTTTCAGGATCCCCGCCTGGCAGACCCCCTGGTTCTCGTTCAGGAGGATCAGGGCATCGGTGTTTCCCAGCCAGGAGCCTTCCCTCCCATAATCCTCCGGCAGGATCCAGTTGTCCTGGCCCCACCGGAAGCATTCCGTTTTGGCCGCAGTGCGGTAAAAGTCCTCCACCACTGCCGGAAGGGTCCCGAAACGGACCCTCATGGCGGCGATCTCCTCCTCCGAACACCCCACCGGCTCCGGAGAACCATAAAGGGGCAGGATCGTTTCCAGGTGGTACATCGGGACACTTCCTTTCCCCCGGAGCCCGGGCTTTTACTGTTTGGGCTTGTCCTCTTTGGACCGGCATGGCCTGGGAATGGCGTCAGCTGTTCAAAAATGGCAAACCGCCGTTCCGTTTCAGTAAACCAGAAAGCACCCCTTGTCCTTTTTCCCTTTCCAGCCGCAGGGCAGGTGGCCGCTTTGATAAAGGGCCATGAGCTGGCGGAAAAACACCGGTGTCTCCAAAATCTCCTTGTAGGCGTCAATGACGGCGATACCCAGGAGGACGAAGCGCAGGTCGTCCTGCACGGCCTTCTCCCAGAGGCCCAGGGGCTCCAGGGCCTTCTGCCACAGAGGTTCCAAGGCGGAAAGGTACTTCTCCTTGAACTCCTGGGCCAGGGGGTTCCACTGCCGGTCCGGTTTCTCTTTGGAGCCAATGGACAGCAGGCAAAGGCTGGTGGTGAAATCTCCCCGGAAATCCAGAAAGGTATTTTCCCACCGGGCGGATGAGATGCCCTTCAGGGCCTCCTTTGGATTTTTCACCGCCATAGCGCCGGGAAACTGGAACGGCTCGCCGCAAGCAGAAAACCATGGCAGTCCCAAAAGAGTCTCCATGGTGGTTGGGTCCAGTTGAAGATTCATGTTACGGTCTCCTTCTTTGGGGCTGTACGGTGTTGGCGTTTCGCCAGGCGCACCACCCGGGGGCGGTTGTACCGCTGGAGGATGGCCAGGGACAAATCGAACAGGGCGCCGCCCAGGGAGGTGACGAAAAACATCCAAAAGTCCCCCAGGGGGATGGCGGCCAGGAGGGGGAGAAAGCTCATAAGAATGTTGGTCTCGTGGACTAGCTCCGACTGGCACATCACCTGGGCGATCTCCTCCCAGCTGTGCTTTTGGGGGGAGAACTCGTCGGGATAGAAGGTGGGCATCCGGTCCTTCCAGGACTTCACCCGGAGGGCGCGGTAGAGCCTGTCCTCCCAGGGACGGGGCTGGTACCACCACCGGGAAAGGTCCGCCCGGTTGCCCATCCAGGTATCATAGGCCCGGCCCACCAGCAGGCGGATCCCCAGGTGGTAGGCGGCGGTGCCAAAGGTGATGGCAAGGGTGAGCCAAAGGTCCTGCCCTGCCAGGGAAAAGAGGGCCGCACAGGCCACAGCCAGGGTCAGGCAGAGGATAGCAAGTCTTCGGACCAAAGCCGGCATAGGGTCATTTCTCCTTCCGGGCCAGGAGCTCCCGTTCCGCCTGGGGCAGGCGGAGATAGGAGGGCACCAGGGCCCCGGCCTCAACGGCCTCTCCCCGGGCCCAGGCGGCCCGGGCGGCGGCACCTGCGGTGGCGGCCCGCTGGCAGCAAAGGTGGGGCGGAGCCAGACGCAGGCTTCCCTTTTCCGCCTGCAGCTCTGTCAACCTATTATAGCACAGCCGGGCGCCGTCGCCAACCAGAAAAACCGGTTTTTCCATTTTTTCCAGCCACTGGGTCAGTTCCTCAATAGGTAGGGCGGCATCCTCCCCGAAGGGGTACTGTTCCACCTCCCCCTTTCGCAGGGCAAAGGCCCCGGCATAGACCTGCCCGCACCGGGCATCCATGACCGCCAGGGCAGAGCCCTCAAAGCCGGTGAGATTGCGGGCCAGGCCTTCCAGGGTAGAGACCCCGACACAGGGCTTTCCGGCCGCCATCGCCAGCCCCTTGACGGCGGCCATGGCGATCCGCAAGCCGGTAAAGGAGCCCGGGCCCCTGGTCACGGCGAAGAAGTCCAGCTCCCCGGGGGACAGGGCACAGGTTTTCAGAAGGCCCTCCACCATTGGCAGAAGGGTCTGGCTATGGGTCTGGGGGATATTGACAAAGAACTCCCCCAGCACCTTTTCCTCCTCCAGCAGGGCGCAGGAGGCGGCAGTGGCGGAGCCCTCCAGGACCAGGTATCTCATGAGAAGCGTTCATCTCCCGTTACGGTAATGGTTCTTTTCTCCCCTTCGCCCAGGGTAATTTCCACCACGATATGGGGATCGGGTAGGGCGGCTTCGATGTTTTCGCTCCACTCCACGGCAAGGATGGCACCGCTTTCCAGGTAGTCGAAGAAGCCGGTGGAATAGAGGTCCTCCATGGTAGAGATACGGAACATATCGAAATGGCAGAGGGGGGTGGGGCCGTCATACTGATGGACGAGGGCGAAGGTTGGGCTGGAGACCCAGGCGGGGCTGCCCAGGGCCTGGGCGAGGCCGGAGGTAAAGGTTGTTTTTCCGGCACCCATACCGCCGCGGTAGGCGAGGAGGTCACCGGGGCGAAGGAGGGGAGCAATGGCCGCAGCGGCGGCCCGGGTATCCTCCGGGGAATTGGAATAAAAGATCATAGGCTCTCCTTTCGGACCCTGCCGGCGCAGCACCATACCCGAAGCCCAACGCCCAGTACCGGGTAGCCTTTCTGTCACCGGACATCAGTCCGGTCCGGGTCCAGGGCGGACAGCGCC
>JAAWEO010000179.1 GCA_022794295.1 Angelakisella sp.
CTGGCGGGCCTGGTGGGCTCCTATCACATCATCTACAACAAGATGATCCGGGAGCGCATCATGAAGGAATCCTCCCTGCCCCATTACAACGACATGAACGTCCTGTCCATGCACGCTTTGATCGGCGCCTACAAGCCCGAGGGCTACGAGTGGACCGACGAGCTGTGCCAGGTCCTCAGCGGCAACGTGGACTACGCCTGCGACTACATTGCCAAGAACTTCGAGGGCGTTAAGGTCACCAAGCCCGAGGGTACCTACATTCTCTTTGTGGACTGCACCGAGTGGTGCGAGAAGCACGGCAAGACCATCGAGGATGTGGAAAAGGCCGCTTGGTCGGTGGGTGTTGCTGTTCAGGATGGCCGGATGTTCCATGGCCCCTGCCACATCCGCATCAACCTGGCCCTGCCCCTCAGCCGCGTCCAGGAGGCCTTTGACCGCCTGAACAAGTACGTTTTCAACGCCTGATCCTAACAACAAGGAGGAGCCATATATGGCGATGCTTACTGCCGGTGAAAAGATGCCGGACTTCACCTTTGACACCCCCTTTACAAAGGGCCGCACCCTGGCAGAGGCTGCCGGAAGTATTCCCGGCAAGACCGCAGTGGTCTTTCTGCGGTATTTCGGCTGTACGCTGTGCCAGCTGGATATGCAGGAGTACTCCAAGAAGTATCAGGAGATGACCGCTGATGGCGGCCAGATGCTCCTGGTGCTCCAGTCCGACCCGGAAAAGATCGCGGCGCAGATCACCCCAGAGACCTTCCCCTATGAGATCATCTGCGATCCCAGCCAGGAGCTGTATAAGCGCCTGGAGATTGCCCCGGCCAAGTCTATGGCGGCCCTGGGAGGAGATCTTAAGACAGTGGCCAAAATCGGCAAGGCAACTGCCGCCGGCTTTAAGCATGGGGAATACGAGGGGGAGGAGCTCCAGCTCCCCGCAGCCTTTGTTATGACCCCGGACCTGACCCTTACCTATGCCCATTACGGCAAGACCGCCGGCGATGTCCCCGGTCCCAAGGACCTGGGTGAGCTTCTCCGGTAACAGGCCCAAAGCGATCCGACGCTTCGATTCCCCCGCGGCTGATCGGACCGCGGGGGAGTTTTCCATGGAGGGCGCGAACAAATATTCCGAAAAAAAGAAGAAAATCCCTCCCACGGGCCGATTGTGCTTGACAAAAGGGGAGGAAACTAGGATACTATACTAGGGCATGTCCCCAGAAGCCCCGGCACCACAAGAAAAGGGAAGCTGCAGTGTCGAAAATGCCCGGCGTACCCAAGTGCGCCCTGCCCGTTTCTTTCTGCGAGCCCTTTCTCTTTGGGAAAACCCGGGCACCACCGCATTGATAGAACGACCCAGCATAGGGAGGAATAACATGGCCGCGAAAGCCAAGGCAAGAACCTACGACAACGAAAGCATCTCGTCCCTGAAGGGCGCGGACCGGGTCCGGAAGCGGCCAGGGGTGATTTTCGGCTCCGATGGCATCGAGGGGTGCCAGCACTCCGCCTTTGAGATCCTGTCCAACGCCATTGACGAGGCCCGCTCTGGGTATGGGACCAGGATCGTCCTCACCAAGTACGCCGATGGCTCCATCGAGGTCCAGGACTTCGGGCGAGGCTGTCCGGTGGACTACAACCCCAAGGAGGAGCGGTATAACTGGGAGCTGGTGTTTTGCGAGCTCTACGCCGGGGGGAAATACGACCAGGAGGGGGACTACGAGTATTCCTTGGGTCTCAATGGACTGGGCTCCTGCGCCACCCAATATTCCTCTGAGTATATGGATGTACAAATTTTACGGGATGGATTTCAGTATGACCTCCATTTCGAAAAAGGGGAGAACATCGGTGGGCTGAAGAAGGCCCCTGTCTCCGGGAAAAAGACCGGCACCCGGATCCATTGGAAGCCGGATCTGGAAGTATTCACCGATATCGATATTCCTGTCTCCTACTTCCAGGATGTCCTCAAGCGCCAGGCGGTGGTTAACCCCGGCATCCAGTTTCTGCTCCGGGTCCAGGAGGGAAGGTCCTTTCAGGAAACCACCTATTTTTATGAAAACGGCATTCGGGACTATGTGGAGGAGCTGACAGGGGAGGCCGCCCTGACCCCGGTGCAGTACTGGACCGCGGAGCGCACCGGCCGGGACCGGGAGGACAAGGCCGACTACCGGGTAAAGCTGAGCGTGGCCCTTTGCTTCTCCAACAAGCTGAGCCTGACCGAGTATTACCACAATTCCAGCCATTTGGAGCACGGCGGCAGCCCGGAAAAGGCGGTAAAGACCGCCCTGGTCTACCAGATCGATGCCTGGCTGAAGGCGGCAGGGAAATACCTGAAAAACGAGGGGAAGATCAGCTACCAGGATGTGGAGGACTGCCTGGTGCTGGTGTCCTCCAGCTTCTCCACCCAAACCAGCTACGAGAACCAGACCAAAAAATCCATCACCAACCGGTTTATCCAGGAGTGCATGACCGAATTTTTAAAGCACCAGCTGGAGGTCTATTTCAT
The DNA here is from genome assembly GCA_022794295.1 of Angelakisella sp. Taxonomy (GTDB): domain Bacteria; phylum Bacillota; class Clostridia; order Oscillospirales; family Ruminococcaceae; genus Angelakisella. The sequence goes on from JAAWEO010000179.1 coordinate 2,498, forward strand.
CGAAAACCCCGACGACGCTGCCCGCATTGCGGAGCAGGTTCTCATTAACAAGCGCAGCCGGGAAAACGCCGAAAAGACCCGCCTGAACCTGAAGAAAAAGCTGGCCGGGACCCTGGACCTGTCCAACCGGGTGCAGAAGTTTGTGGACTGCCGCAGCCGGGATACCTCCCGCCGGGAGCTGTACATTGTAGAGGGCGATTCCGCCCTGGGCTCGGTAAAGCTGGGCCGGGACAGCGAATACCAGGCCATTATGCCGGTGCGGGGAAAGATCCTGAACTGCCTGAAGGCGGATTACAACCGCATCTTTAAAAGCGAGATCATTGTGGATGTAATGAAGGTGCTGGGGTGCGGAGTGGAGGTGGAAAGCCGCTCCAACAAGGAGCTGAACACCTTCGACCTTTCCGGCCTGCGCTGGAACAAGATCGTCATCTGCACCGATGCCGACGTGGACGGCTTCCAGATCCGCACCCTGATCCTTACCATGCTGTACCGCTTGACCCCCACCCTGATCCGGGAGGGGTATGTCTACATTGCGGAATCCCCCCTGTACGAGATCACCACCAAGGACGACACCTACTTTGCCTACTCCGACGGGGAAAAGGCCAGGATCTGCAAGGCCCTGGAGGGCCAGAAGTACAGCCTCCAGCGGTCCAAGGGGCTGGGGGAAAACGAGCCGGATATGATGTGGCTGACCACCATGAACCCGGAGACCCGGCGGCTCATTAAGGTGATACCCGACGAGGTGGAGGAGACCGCCAGAATGTTCGACCTGCTGCTGGGGGACAACCTTACCGGCCGGAAGGAGTACATTGCGGAGTTTGGAAGCCAATATTTGGAGATGGCGGATATCTCCTAAGGAACTATCGATGACAATAAATACAACAAAAAACAAAGTGTTGGCGGGCTGCCTCTGCGCCTTTGGCTGCGAAGTGATCTTTGGCTTCAGCGCCGTTTTTACCAAGCAGGTTACCGGCCTCGTCACCCCCCTGACCCTGTTGGGCTGGCGGTTTGCCGCCGCCTTTTTGGGGATGAAGCTCTGCGCCCTTTTGGGGATCATCAAGGTGGACCTGAAGGGGAAGCGCCTGGCCCCGCTCCTGGCCATTGCCCTCCTGAACCCGGTGCTTTATTTCATCGGGGAGACGGTGGGGATCCAGAAAACCACCGCCTCGGAGTGCGGCGCCCTTCTCTCCTGTATCCCCATCGCCTCCCTGGCAGCCTCCGCCCTGATCCTGAAAAAGAAACCCAACCGCTGGCAGGTCACCGGAATCATAACAGCCTTTGGCGGGGTGCTGTTTACCGTCTTTGCCGCCGGAATGGAGGCCTCCTTTTCCATCCCGGGGTATGCTATGCTGCTGCTGGCAGTGTTGGCCGCCGCCCTTTGGGGAGCCCTGGTGGAAAAGGCTGAAGGCTTTACCGGGGTGGAGATCACCTATGTTATGATGGGGATGGGCTGCCTTGCCTTTACCGGCGGCGCCCTTTTGGAGGCCCTGGCAAAGGGGACCCTCCCGGAGCTGATCGCTGCGCCGGTGTCCATCCCCGGCTTTTTTACCGCCCTGATCTACCTGGGCATCATCAGCTCTGTTATAGCCTACATCTTTTCCAACAAGGCCATTCAGCTGATCGGGATGAACCGCGTGGCAACCTTTCTGGGGGTCAATGCGGTGGTGTCCATTCTGGCCGGTGTCCTGTTCCTGAAGGAAAGCTTTTCCCCTGCCCAGGCGGCCGGCGCCGCCCTGATTCTGGCCGGGGTATATCTCGCCAATCTCCACCAGGACCCGGAGGAGGACAGGGGATAGGCCCAACGCTTCGGGAAAACCAACCGAAAGAAAGGATCTATTTATGACTGTCAATATAGCGAAAAGCAAGGTGCTGATAGGCTGTCTTTGCGCCTTCGGCTGTCAGTGTATTTTTGGGCTTAGTGCCATGTTCACCAAGCAGGCCACCGGTCAGGTCACCCCTCTTTCCCTGCTGGGCTGGAGGTTCGCGGTCGCTTTTCTGGGTCTCAATCTTTGCGTTCTTTTGCGGATCATTAAAGTGGACTTTAAAGGAAAGCGCCTGGCGCCGGTTTTGGCTATCGCCCTTTTGAACCCGGTGATCTACTTCATTGGGGAGACGGTGGGGATCCAGAA
>JAAWEO010000180.1 GCA_022794295.1 Angelakisella sp.
CAAAATCCCCCCGGAGGGTTAGGGGGCCCACGGGGGGACTAGTCCCCCCGTGAGGCGCGCCGCCCCGAAGGGGCCTGGACCTTCCGCAGAAGGTCCGCGTGCCTGACCCCTCGCCGGAGAGGCGAAACGAGACAAAGGGCCTTTAGAACGAGACAGGAATGCGAAGGGGCTGACCATCGCGTGGCAGTCAAAAAGAACGAGACTATCACAAACTAAAATACCGCACCCAGAAACGAGAGGCAGACACGTTCAAGAAGCGGCCCTGCGGGCCTGTCTTGAAGGACAGATAATACAGGGTATTAGGCTTTTGGCGCTCCCGCGGCTGGGTGACGACCAGTCTCGTTACCGGCCGCGGCTTGTCACTTCGATGTTACACAAAAAGAAAGGACAGCTCTGCCATCCTTTCCTAGCGCCATATTATTAGCCGCGGCCTTTATCGAAAGATGCTACCTCATGCCGGGGAATTTCGCCCGCTGCGGCGGGCGACCAGGCGCTGTCCGCCCTGGACCCGGACCGGACTGATGTCCGGTGACAGAAAGGCTACCCGGTATTAGGCGTTGGGCTTCGGGTATGGTTCTGCGCCAGCAGAAGCCTCGCCCACCCCAGTCCGTCAAAGGCCGGGGAATCGTCTCGCCCTGTACTCGTCCAGACTCCAGGCACCCACCATCCCTTTCCCGCACCGTTAAGCCGCGCAGCGGCGGGTAGGGTCTAAATATGCTTTACGGCAAGGGCGCTGGCGGTTTTTTCGCGGTTGGCTGCCGCTGTCTCCATGTCCCTCCGGCATACTTCGTTGAATAACAGATCAACCAGGAATAATTGACTGATCCGTGCCGGCACTGTCCCCAGCTGAAGCGGCGCTTCATCACTGCCGCATTGTAATACCACATCCGCCAGCGCCGCCCCCGGTGACTTGGGAAACCGTGTGATCAGTATGGTCCTGCACCGCCGCTCCCGGGCAACCTTCATCAGGTCAATAATGTCCCGGGTGGACCCCGAGTAGGAGAAGAACAGCACTACGTCCTCCTTCCCCAGCAGCGCCGCCGTAATGGCCTGGTGGTGAGACCCCTGTACCGCGTGGTAATGGGGCCAGCAGGTGGAGAACAGGTGGGCCGCCTCCATGGCGAGGATCATGGACCCACCCTGCCCCATGCAGTATACTCCCCTGGCCCCCGCCAGCATCTCCGCCGCACGCCCCAGGGTGGCGGGGTTCACCAGCTCCAGCGTCTGCATCATGGCCCGGCTGTTGGCCCGCTGCAGCTTCTCCCCCATTTCCCGGACTGTGTCCTTTGCACCTACCTCCCCCGCCTCCCCTTCTGCCGGGGAGGCGGCTGTGCCGGATTTGGCAATGGCCAGCTTGAAGGTGGAGTAGCTTCCGTACCCCAGCCGCCGGCAGAACCGGGAGATGGTGGCCTCCGCCACCCCGCATCCCTCTGCCAGCTCTGAAATAGACATGAACTGGGCCTGGTGCAGATGCTTGATCAGAAAATCCGCTACCTTTTTTTCAGAGGCAGTCAGCTTGTAGTACGCGGCACTGATCCTCCCCTGAACGGTGGTGTTTTTCATGGTCTGTCAGCCCTCCGCGTTCTTCACTTGGGTTACAGAGGCTTTACCTCCTCCCCCAGCAGCTCCGAGGTCATCTGGTCAATGAGGATCAGGCTGCGGGGCAGATGGAACGGGCCCTTGAAGGTGGAGCCCTTGGTGGAGGGCATGGTGGGCAGCCCATCCCGGCGGAGATACCCGTACCATTCGCCGTACTCCGGGTCGGAGAAGTGCTTCTGGCAGTAGTCCATGGTCCTTTGGAACCACTGGAGATAGACCTCCTCCCCGGTGTCCCGGTACAGCATCATAGAGGCAATGAGGATCTCGTTGTGGGGCCACCACAGCTTCATGTCGTGCTCGTAGGCCTCCGGGGGCTTGCCCAGGCAGTCCACAAAGTACAGCAGACCGCCGTATTCCTCGTCCCAGCCCGCCTTGATGGCCCAGCCGAAGATCTCCGCCGCCTTCTTTACCAGCTCCTGGTCCCCGGTCTTTTTGGCGTGCTCCAGAAGGAACCACACCCCCTCGATATCGTGGCCCGGGTTGACGGTGCGGCCCTCGGTGTAGTAAAGGCGGGGCTCCCCGTCCTCTGCCACGTTCTCCAATAGGCATTTCAGCTCCGGCTTGACGTGATACCGGAAGATCTCGTCCACACACTGGGCGGCCCGCTCCTCATAGAGGGCCTTCCGCTCCGGGTCTACCCGCTCCAGGGTACCGGTGACATTGAGGATGATCATGGGGGTGCCAAAGGCCCGGCCGGTGCGGGTCTCCGGGATGGTCTTGGAGCCCAGGCCGGTGGGGTCCGTCATGCCGTGGCAAAGGTCCCAGTAAAGGTCGTAGGCCCGGCGGGCCCGCAGGAGATGCTCCTCCTCCCCGGTGATGCCGTAGTATTCGGCGTTGGCCAGGGCGTAAAAGGCCTCAGAGAAGCAGTAGCGCCGCTGGCGCAGGGGCTTCCCCTCTGCGGTGACGGTAAAGTACATCCGCCCCCCGGCGTCCCGGTTGATGCAGTGGTCCTCCAGAAAATCCAGACAGCTTTTGGAGGCCGCCAGCCACTCCTCCCGCTTTCCGTACACCGTGCAAAGGTGGGCGAACATCCAGGCGCACCGGCCCTGCATCCAGACGCTTTTGTCGGTGGAGTAAACCTCCCCCTTGCGGTCCAGGCAGGTGGTGACACCGCCGTGCTCCTTGTCCATCCCCTTTTCCAGCCAGAAGCGGACACACCGCTCCAGTTCCTCTCGGGCCCAGACCCGGGCCTCCTGCAACGCCTTGGTGTTCATAACGCAGCACTCTCCTTTCCAAAACAAGACAAAAAGGATACCAATTATGGGACGGGAATATTTTTTCCAGTATAGCACAGCGGGAAAAAGTTTTCAATTCTTATTTCTTCTGAAAAAAATTTTTATGAAATCCGATGACAGAGCGGGGGGAATATGCTACAATAAAGGTGTATCCGGTCCCCGGCGGCGCCGCTGCCTGCCTGGGCCGCTGACAGACAAACAGGAGGTAACAGACTATGAAATTTGCTGGTATTGAGGTCCCTGTGAAAAACGCGCCCCCCCTTGACCCCGGCTTCCTTCCCATCCTGAAATTCAACCGGGCTTTCCTGGCCACCGCCAAGAAGCCGGTGGATATTGCCGTGGAGCGTGCCGGCGGCCAGATGGCGGTCTGCCACACCTTTGTCCACGACACCCCGGAGATGGCCGAGGCCGACCGGTACTATGTCAACCGCCTGGTAAAGACCATCCTGTGGATGAAGGGCGGCTTCAAGGTCTATGTGGCCGGGGATGAGAAGGTGGCCCAGTACCTCCGGGAGGACTTTTCCACCGGCGGGGTCCAGGACTTCGACTTTGACTATATGGCCAACGTCTTTGAGCACCCCTTCGAGGTGGTCCTCTGCGACAAGATCCCGGAGGCAAATGACGACCCCAAGGCCATTGGCCGCCACATGGATGGCTGCCGCATCGGCTTTGATGCCGGCGGCTCTGATCGAAAGGTCTCCGCGGTGGTGGACGGCGAGACGGTCTACTCCGAGGAGGTTGTCTGGTTCCCCAAGGTGAATTCCGACCCCCAGTACCACTACGACGGCATCGTCGCCGCCTTCCGGTCCGCTGCGGAGCACATGCCCCGGGTGGATGCTGTGGGCATCAGCTCCGCAGGTGTGTACATCGACAACCGCACCATGAGCGCCTCCCTTTTCCTGCAGGTGCCCAAGGATCTCTTTGATGCCAAGGTAAAGGATATCTACATCCGTGCGGTCACCGACACCTTTGGGAATGTCCCCTACGCCGTGGTCAACGACGGCGACGTCTCCGCCCTGGCCGGGGCCATGAGCCTGGAGGACAACAACGTCCTGGGCATTGCCATGGGCACCAGCGAGGCGGTGGGCTACGTGGACAGCGAGGGCCGCATCACCGGGTGGCTTAACGAGCTGGCCTTTGTTCCGGTGGATGTAAGCCCCGAGGCCATGCGGGACGAGTGGAGCGGCGACATTGGCTGCGGCGTCAAGTACTTCTCCCAGGACGCGGTGATCAAGCTGGCCCCTGCCGCCGGCATCGAGCTGGATCCGGCCCTGTCTCCCGCCGAAAAGCTGAAGACCGTCCAGGGCCTGATGGCGGAGGACCACGCCGGAGCGGCCAAGATCTACGCCTCCATCGGGACCTACCTGGCCCACTCCCTGGCCTACTACTACGATCTGTACGGCTTCAAGTATGTCCTGCTCCTGGGCCGGGTCATGTCCGGCAAGGGCGGGGACATCCTGTTTGAGACTGCCAAAAAGGTGCTGGCCGACGAGTATCCGGAGCTGGAGGGCAAGCTTCAGCTGACCCTCCCCGACGAGAAGTTCCGCCGGGTCGGCCAATCCATGGCAGCAGCCTCCCTGCCGGAGATTATGAAGTAAGCAGGCGTTTTGCCAAGCACAAGCTACTAATCGAGACAGCTAAAGTTTGGGGCCGCCCTTTTCAAAGGGCTGGGCGTAGCCCACGTGCCCGAAGGGCTCGGGGTCAGGGCGGCGCCCTGGTCGCCCGTCGCACTGCGC
>JAAWEO010000181.1 GCA_022794295.1 Angelakisella sp.
CGGGGGGACTAGTCCCCCCGTGGGCCCCCTAACCCTCCGGGGGGGATTTTGGTGCCTCCGGCGGAGCCGCTTCGCGGCAAGTGCTGCCAGGCGGCTGGGTTGTGCTAGCATCTTGGTTTTGTGCTGCCACTTAGCAGCGTCCGGGCTTTCGCGGCCGGAGGCTCGTTGGCCGGATTAGGTGCTTTTTTCTGCGGAAAAAAGCGGAGCCGCTTCGCGGCTAATGCCGCACGGCGGCAGGTTGGAACGGCTTTGGTGCCTCCGGCGGAGCCGCTTTGCGGCTAAGGTTTACGGGCTGGTTGTGGGCTGTATTGATTTTTCTGAGGGTATCCACTATACTGTTAATGGAACAATCGTGACAGAAAAAGGGGGACTGGTTATGCTTCGGCGTTTGGCGGCTTATTTCCGGCCTTACAAGGGTCTTTTGGCTTTGGACCTTTGCTGTGCTTTGTTGTTGGCTGCGTTCGATCTTTTTTATCCTGCCATCACCGGGGATATTATTGATATTTACATCCCCCGGCAGATGTTCCGGGAGCTGGTTTTCTGGCTGGCGGCGCTGCTGGTCCTTTACCTTTTTAAGGCGGTTTGCAAGTATATCGTCACCTACTACGGCCATGCCATGGGGGTGAAGATCCAAACTGACATGCGCCGGGAGGTGTTCGGCAAGCTTCAGGAGCTGCCCTTTGCCTACTTTGACCAGAACAAGACCGGGGTCATTATGTCCCGGATCGTCGGGGACCTCCAGGATATCAGCGAGTTTACCCACCACGGCCCGGAGGAGGTCCTGATCACCGCCGTTACCCTGGCCGGGTCCTTTGTGATCCTTTCCCGGTCCAGTCTGCCCCTTACCCTGATCATCTTCGCCTTTCTCCCGGCTATTGTGGCCGCCGCCATTTGGAAAAAACGGAAGATGAACCGGGCCTTTGCCCTGATGCGCCGCACGGTGGGGGAGATGAACGCCGACCTGGAAAGCAGCATTGCCGGCATCCGGGTCAGCCGGGCCTTTACCGGGGAGGACCACGAGGCCGGGCGGTTCGAGCGGGCCAACCAGACCTTCCGCGCCAGCCGGGAATGGGGCTACAAGGCCATGGGGGAGTATTATACCCTTCTCTATTTCCTCACCGATCTCCTTTACTGGGCGACCCTGGCAGGGGCCGCGGTTTTTACCTTCTACGGGACCATCACCCCCGGGGCGCTGGTGAAATACATCCTTTACGTCTCCCTGTTTATGAACTCCACCAAGCGCCTGGTGGATTTTGCCGAGATGTACGAAATGGGAATGACCGGCTTCGCCCGGTTTACCGAGATCATGGATTGCGACAGCGAAAGGGAGCTCCCCGGAGCGCCCCAGCTGCCCCCTGCCCGGGGGGAGATCCTTTTCCGGAATGTCTCCTTTTCCTACGCCGGAGAGGGGGACCAGGAGCAGAAGGCGGTGCTCCGGCACCTGGACCTTGCGATCCCGGCGGGGCAAAAGGTAGCCCTGGTGGGGCCCTCCGGCGGCGGGAAAACCACCCTCTGCCACCTGATTCCCCGGTTCTACGACACCACCGAGGGCCAGATCCTGGTGGATGGCCGCGATATCACCACTGTGAACCTGGCCTCCCTCCGGCGTCAGGTGGGCATCGTCCAGCAGGATGTGTTCCTTTTCCCCGGCTCCTTCCGGGAGAACATCGCCTATGGCTGCTTTGACGCCACCCACGCTGAGATCGAGGAGGCCGCCCGCCGGGCCAACATCCACGACTTTATTCTTTCCCAGCCCCAGGGGTACGATACCCTGGTGGGGGAACGGGGTGTCCGGCTCTCCGGAGGCCAGAAGCAGCGCATCGCCATTGCCCGGGTGTTCCTTAAAAACCCGCCCATTCTGATTCTGGACGAGGCCACCAGCGCCCTGGACAACACCACCGAGCAGCTGATCCAGGAGGCCCTGGACCAGCTCAGCCGGGGGCGCACCACCCTGATTGTGGCCCACCGCCTTTCCACCATCCGGGGGGCGGATAAAATCGTGGTCCTCACCGGGGAGGGCATCCGGGAGGAGGGCACCCACAGGGAGCTTTTGGACCGGGGCGGGCTGTACGCCCGGCTGTACAACAGCCAGTTTGCCGTTGCCCATGTGGAATCGGTGGAGTAGGAGGGGAGTGCCACGGCCTGGGAAAAGGATATTTGGCAGGAGCAGGAGTTCCGGGACGGGGACTGGTCCGAATCGAGCCTGTCCCAATGCACCTTCGAGAGCTGCACCTTTCTGGGCGGCAGCTTTGCCGGGAGCCGCCTTCTCGGCTGCCGGTTCCGGGGGTGCCGGTTTCGCTTTACCGATCTGGCGGGGATAACGGCCAGGGACTGCGCCTTTCTCAACTGTGTCTTTGACGAGGCCAGCCTGTTCGGGGCAGCCCTGACCGGCTGCAAATGCACCGGCACCAGCTTTACTGGGGCCAGGACCACCGGCCTTTCCCTGGGAGCGGGGGATTACTCCTACTGTGTCCTAAGCCGGGTCTCCCTTGCCAAGGGGGAGCTGGTGGGGGCGAACTTTTCCCACGCCGATCTGCGGGACTGCTCCTTCCGCAATGCCGACCTGCGCTATGCCGATTTCACCCAGGCGCTGATGCAGGGCTGCGACCTCACCGAGGCGGACCTTCGGGGGGCGAGCCTTTCCGGGGTGGATGTAAAGGCCCTGAAAATGAAAAAGACCTCTATCGATCTGCCTCTGGCGGTGACCATCGCCGAGGGGATGGGGGCAAGGCTTCTGTAATTTTTCCGGATGTAACAACAGGGATCAAATCAGCGGGAGGTAGAAAATATGAGCGAAACAGCAGGCAGGACCATGATCATCGGCATCGCCGGGGGGACCGGCAGCGGCAAAACCACCGTCACCCGAAAGATCAAGGAGTACTTCGGGGAGGAGGTCAGCGTCATCTATCACGACAACTACTACAAACGCCACGACGAGCTCTCCTATGAGGAGCGGGCCAAGCTGAATTACGACCACCCCGATGCCTTTGACACGGCGATGATGGTGGAGGACCTGCGGCGCCTCAAGGCCGGGGAGGCGGTTCGCTGCCCCGTCTACGATTATTCCATCCACAACCGCACCGATGAAACGGTGGAGGTCCGCCCCACCAAGGTGGTCATTGCCGAGGGGATCCTGATCTTCCAGGACCCGGAGCTTCGGGAACAGATGGACATTAAGATCTTTGTGGATACCGATGCAGACACCCGCATCCTGCGGCGGATCCTCCGGGACGTCAAAAAGCGGGACCGGACCCTGGAAAGCGTCATCGCCCAGTACCTGACCACCGTAAAGCCCATGCACGAGCAGTACGTCCAGCCCAGCAGGAAGTACGCCGATATTGTCATGCTGGAGGGGGGCCACAACCTGGTGGCCCTGGACATGATCATCCAGCGCATCCGCAGCCACGTGGAGGGGGCCTGAAATGCCGATCCAGAAGCAGAAGCTCCTTGTGCTGCAGCAGCTCCTTCTGGCAGAGACCGACGAGGACCACGGCCTCACCCTGGAGGAGATTACCCAGGAGCTATCCCGCCGGGGGGTGACCGCGGAGCGGAAAAGCCTGTACAGCGACCTTGCCACCCTCCGGGACTGCGGCATGGATATTATCTGTGAACGAAAGAACGGCCACACCGTCTACTTTGTAGGGGACCGGGACTTCCAGCTGCCGGAGCTGAAGCTTTTGGTGGACGCGGTGCAGTCCTCCAAGTTCATCACCCGGAATAAAAGCGAGCAGCTGATCCACAAGCTGGAGCGGCTCACCAGCCGGCACCAGGCCAAGCAGCTCCAGCGGTCGGTGTATGTCTGCGGCCGGGTAAAGACCACCAACGAGCGCATCTATCTGAACGTGGATGCCATCCATACCGCCATCGCCCAGCGGCGGAAGATCGCCTTCCGGTACTTCAAGTACGACCTGTCCCGCCGCCGGGTGCCCCAGAACAACGGGGAGGAATACCTGGTGAGCCCCTACGCCCTTTCCTGGGGGGAGGACAACTACTACCTTATCTGCCACTACCCCAAATACGGAATGACCACCTTCCGGGTGGACCGCATGTCCCACATCCGGGTGCTGGAGGAGGAGGCCCTGCCCACCCGGCAGGCCACAGGAGGGGCGGAGCTGGAGCTTTCCCAGTACAGCCTGCGGACCTTCGGCATGTACAACGGCCCGTTGCGGGAGCTGGAGGTGCAGTTTGCAGGGAGCCTGGCCGAGGTGGTGCTGGACCGCTTTGGGGAGTCGGTGTTTCTGGAGGACCGGAAAGACGGCACCTTTGTCGCCACCCTGCGGGTAAAAGTGAGCCCCATCTTCTTTGGCTGGCTGATGAATTTCGGAACCCAAGCAAAGATCCTCACCCCCAAAGACGTAGCCGAACAATACAGCCAAGCCGCCCGCGCAGTAGCAGAACTGTACCACTGACCCCCCAACGCCCAAAGCCCCGAACCCCCATGGCCCGCAAGCCCATAGTCTGAAGGGCACCGCCGGAGGCACCAAAGCCGTTCCAACCCGGCCCGCAGGCCATAGCCGCGAAGCGGCATTAGCCCGAAGGGCTCCGCTTTTTTCCGCAGAAAAAAGCA
>JAAWEO010000182.1 GCA_022794295.1 Angelakisella sp.
CGTGGGCCCCCTAACCCTCCGGGGGGGATTTTGGTGCCTCCGGCGGAGCCGCTTCGCGGCAAATGCCGCACGGCGGCAGGTTGGGTACGGCTTTGGTGCCTCCGGCGGAGGCCTTCGGGCTATACTGCTTTGTGGGGGGCGGGTTTGGTTGAAAATTGGTTGATCGATTTCTCGTTTCTGTGAAGGGAGTGTGAAATTTGGACAGAGATCTGCAATCTATACAGGAGGTCCGGGACTTGATCGCCCGGGCTAAGGCGGCGCAGAGGGTGCTGGCGGAGCTTCCGCAGTCGAAGCTGGACGGGATCTGCAAGGCCATTGCCGAGGCCTGCGCTGCCAAGGCGGAGCCGTTGGCAAGGATGGCGGTGGAGGAGACCGGCTTCGGGGTCTGGCAGGACAAGGTCCTGAAGAATCTTCTGGGCTCCACCATCACCTGGGAGAGCATCCGGGAGATGACTGCCGTGGGGATCCTTCGGGAGGACCAGCGGCTGGGACTGATGGAGGTGGGGGTCCCTATGGGGGTGGTGGCCGCCCTGATCCCCTCCACCAATCCCACCTCCACGGCAATGTACAAGACCCTTATCTCCCTGAAGGCGGGCAACGCCATTGTTATCAGCCCCCACCCCGGGGCGAAGAACTGCATCATCGAGACGGTGAAGGTCATCACCGAGGCGGCCAAAAGGGCCGGGGCCCCCGACGGGGCTATCGGGTGCATCACCATCACCACCATGGAGGCCACCAACGCCCTGCTTACCAACCGGGATATCGGGGTCATTCTGGCCACCGGCGGGGAGGCCATGGTCCGGGCGGCTTACTCCTCCGGGAATCCCGCCATTGGGGTGGGCCCCGGCAACGGCCCGGCCTACATCGAAAAGACCGCCGATATCCCCCTGGCGGTGAAGCATATCTTCGATTCCAAAACCTTTGATAACGGCACCATCTGCGCCTCGGAGCAGTCCATTGTCACCGAGCGGTGCATCCAGGAGAAGGTGGAGGCGGAGGTGAAGCGCCAGGGAGGGTACTTCCTTTCCCAGGAGGAGTCCCAAAGGCTTTCCGGCTTCCTCCTCCGGGCCAACGGCACCATGAATCCCAGGATCGTGGGCAAGTCCGCCCAGGTCATTGCCGACATGGCGGGGCTGCGGATCCCGGAGGGGACCCGGGTGCTGGTCTCCCGGCAGACCGAGGTGGGGAAGAAGAACCCCTACTCCCGGGAAAAGCTCTGCCCGGTGCTGGCCTTCTACGTGGAGGATGGCTGGGAAAAGGCCTGCCAGCGGTCCATCGCCATCCTTCAGAACGAGGGGGCGGGACACACCATGACCATCCACAGCCAGGACCCCAATGTCATCCGGGAGTTTGCCCTGAAAAAGCCGGTTTCCCGGCTGCTGGTGAACACCCCCGGGGCCCTGGGGGGCGTGGGGGCCACCACCAACCTGGCCCCGGCCCTGACCCTGGGGTGCGGCGCGGTGGGGGGCAGCGCCACCAGCGACAACATCACCCCCCTGAACCTGATCAACATCCGGCGGGTGGCCTGGGGGGTCCGGGAGCTGGAGGACCTGCGGGGGAAAAACCCCGCGCCGCCCCGGGCGGGCACGGCAGGGGGGACCACCCTGGCGGAGAGCCGGAGGAAGCCTCCGGCCCAGTCGCCCAAGCTGGAGGTACCCCTGGGGGGGACCTTCTCCCCGGAGGATGTGGAGGCCATTACCCGGGCGGTGATGGCGAAGCTGAACCGATAGAACGCAGAGCAAACCAACAGTAAGATAAAAAACGGAGGTACAGAACAATGGCAGAGACATTGCTTGCATTGGGTATGGTGGAGACCAAGGGCCTGGTAGGGTCCATCGAGGCGGCGGACGCCATGGTAAAGGCTGCAAACGTCAGCCTGATCGGCAAGGTCCACGTGGGCGGGGGCCTGGTCACCGTTATGGTCCGTGGGGACGTTGGGGCGGTGAAGGCCGCCACCGACGCCGGAGCCGCCGCAGCCGCCAAGGTGGGCGAGCTGGTAAGCGTCCACGTCATTCCCCGGCCCCATCCGGAGGTGGAGTACATCCTGCCCACCCTGAAAACCAGCGACAAGTAACCCATGGACTATTCCCAAGAGGACCTGACCGAGGCAAAACGGCAGATCGACTCTATCCTTCATAAGCTTCGTGAGACCATCAAAACGCTGGAAGCCAAGGGGGAAAGGGGGAGATACCGCTCCCAGATCACCCTGGCGAAGCGCCGGGCGGCGGCGCTGGAGCTCGCAAACCATCTCATACAACGGGAATTAACCGATTCTTAGGAGGTACAGGACAATGGCAGAGACATTGCTTGCATTGGGCATGGTAGAGACCAAGGGCCTGGTAGGGTCCATCGAGGCGGCGGACGCCATGGTGAAGGCCGCCAACGTCAATCTGATCGGCAAGGTCCACGTGGGCGGGGGCCTGGTGACCGTTATGGTCCGGGGGGATGTTGGAGCTGTAAAGGCCGCCACTGACGCCGGGGCCGCCGCAGCCGCCAAGGTGGGCGAGCTGGTAAGCGTCCATGTGATCCCCCGGCCCCACGGCGAGGTGGAGTATATCCTCCCCACCCTGAAATAAGCCATGGGGAAGATCATCACCGAAAATGATCTGCGAAGCCATCCCCCCGCGCCGGGGACCCGCCGGTACGAGGTGGAGGAGGGCACCTTTGTGGCCGAGTCCGCCCGGTCCTGGCTGGAAAAGCGGGAGATCGAGCTGGTCATGGTGCCCCGGGGAACGACCAGCGGAACCATGAGCCGCACCCCGGTCCCGGACCGGGGGAACCGGACCTACCTGGATGCCGCCACCGGCCTGGGGCTGGGGCGGGAAAAGCCGGAGGAGATGACCCACCTGCGGGGCAACCTGCTGGTGAAAAAGACCCATCCCCGCATTGCCTTTCGGGGGAAGCTGGACAGCCTGGAGGCGGCTGTTCTGGAGGCCCAGGCATTGGCCCACCGGGACAACCAGCCCGGCATCCGGGACGACCTGGGGGAGGTGCTGGAGCACCTCCGGATGGTCCTGGGGGCGGAGGTGAAAAACGAGCCCCTGGGGGAGCTCCCCCTGATGGGGATGGACCAGGCCCAGGTGCGGCGGGTCTCCCACCATGTGAAGGAGGAGCTGGGCATCGACCATCCCATTCCCAGCTGGGAGATGGGGGAGCTGGCCCTGCGGCTGAACACTATCCGCACCCAGGTGCGGGAGGCAGAGCTTGCTGCCGCCGCAGCCTTTGAGGCCCCGGGGGAGGCGCCCAGGCCGGATATTATCCGGGAGCTGAACCGGCTGAGCAGCGGAGTGTACATTATCTTTTGCAGGCTGATCGCCAGCCAGTGAAGAAAGGGGGAGACCCAAATGCCCATTACCGAAAGCGAAGTCAAGGATCTGGTCTCCCGGGTGCTGGCCCAGTGCGGGGGACTTTCGGCCCCGGGAGCCTCGGGTACGGGGGGGAGCTTTCCGGTGGAGGCCTCTGCCCGCCACGTCCATCTGACCAAGGAGGCGGTGGAGGCTTTGTTCGGGCCGGGGGCATGGCTGACCAAAAAGCGGGAGCTTTCCCAGCCGGGGGAGTTTCTCAGTGACCAGCGGGTGCGGCTGGTGACCCCCAAGGGGGAGATCGCCAACGTTGCGGTTTTAGGGCCGGAGCGGAGCGCGGTACAGGTGGAGCTTTCCCTCACCGATGCCCGGCAGCTGGGCATCAAGGCGCCGGTGAACCTGTCCGGGGATCTTTCCGGGGCGGGGGATGTGTATCTGGTGGGGGAGAAGGGGATGCTGGCGGCGCCGGGGTCTGTGATTGCGGCCCGGGCGCACATCCACATGACACCGGGGGATGCCTCCCGGCTGGGGGTATCTGACGGGGAGGTTGTGCGGGTGCAGGTGGAAACTGCCCGGCCGGTGACATTTGATCACATTGTTGTGCGGGTGAAGGGCAGCTTTGCGCTGGCGATGCACATTGATTTTGACGAGGCCAATGCCTGTGGGCTGGGGGCTGATGCTGTTGGGCGGATTGTACGCTGAAGACAGCAGGCCAGGAAAGCCGCCGCTTCTGCCGGCGCAGCACCATGCCCGGAGCCTGACGCCCAGCACCGGGCAGCCTTTCTGTCACCGGACACCAGTCCGGTCCGGGTCCAGGGCGGACAGCGCCTGGTCGCCCGCCGCAGCGGGCGAAACTCCCCAGCTAGAGGCAGCATCCTTACGATATAGGCCGCGGCTAAAAATATGGCGCTGCGAAAGGGATACAAGGTATCTGCCTTTACAGCGCAAAATCGAAGTGACAAGCCGCGGCCGGAACGAGACCGGCCGACACCCGGCCGCGGGGAGCGCCAGGCGCTGGCGGGTTTGGATGGCTGTCCTTCAAGACAGGCCCGCAGGGCCGCTTCTTGAACGTGTCTGCCTCTCGGTCCTGGATATGGGCTTCTGTTATTGATAGTGCCGTTCCCTTTGACTGCCACGCGCCAGTCAGGCCCTTCGCATTCCTGTCTCGTTCTAAAGGCCCTTTGTCTCGTTTCGCCTCCCCGGCGAGGGGTCACTTTCTGTTGCGACAGAAAGTAACCAA
>JAAWEO010000183.1 GCA_022794295.1 Angelakisella sp.
AGGCCCCTTCGGGGCGGCGCGCCTCACGGGGGGACTAGTCCCCCCGTGGGCCCCCTAACCCTCCGGGGGGGATTTTGGTGCCTCCGGCGGAGCCGCTTCACGGCAAATAACGCCAGGCGGCTGGGGTGTGCTGGCATCTTGGATTTGTGCTGCCGCTTACCGGCGTCCGGGCTTTGGCGGCCGGAGGCTCGTTGGCCGGATTAGGTGCTTTTTTCTGCGGAAAAAAGCGGAGCCCTTCGGGCAAAAGCCGCTTCGCGGCTATGGCCTGCGGGCCAGGGTTGGAACGGCTAAGGTAATTTTCGCTGCGGCGAAAATCGGAGCCGCTTCGCAGCTATGGCCTGCGGGCCGGGGGTAGGGTTGGGGGGGCTTTTGACATTTTTTGTTTGGGGCTAGGAAAAGGGCGAGATTTGTGGTAAGATAAACGGGAGCGTGGATAGTGGGGAGTTGGCTGCGGCATCGTTTCATTTATTGGGACAAAAAATGGGTGGCGTTGGTTGGTTTTGGGGATCACGCTGCTTTACTTTGGGTTTTAGAGGGGAGGGGTGGAAGATGGGGAAGTGGATTTCGGTTTTTTGGGGAAGGTTTCGCCATCGGGCGGACCGGCTGAACCTGACCTTGGCTTTGGGGCTGTCGGCCCTTAGTGTTCTTTGTCTCTATGCTATCTATGTGGCGGGGTACTCCAAGGACCGGCCCTGGCAGATCCAGGCCCTGGCTACGGGGCTGGGGCTTTGCGGTGTGGTGGTGATGGTGGTCTTTTTCGACTACGAGAGCTTGGCGGGGCTTTGGCGGTTTTACTACCCCCTGGCTGCGGCGCTGATGATTTTTACCGCCTTCTTCGGTGACACCCGCCCCGGCTCCAACAACCGCAGCTGGCTGGAGATTCCCGGCCTTACCTCCTTCCAGCCCAGCGAGATCTGGAAGTTTGCCTTTATCCTCACCTTCGCCTGGCACCTTGCCAAGGTCCGGGAGGACCTGAACCATCCCCGCTGCTTGATCCCGGTGCTTCTGAACGCCGGCATTGGGGTAGGGGTGGTGCTCCTCCAAAAGGATACCGGTGTCGCCCTGGTGCTGGCTGTGATCGCGGCCTCGATGCTTTTTGTGGCGGGGCTTTCCCGGCGGTTTCTCCTGGGGGCGCTGGGAGCTGGGATGGTTTCTGTTCCGGTGGTTTGGTTCCAGCTTCTGTCCGATTTCCAGCGGGAGCGGATCCTCAGCCTGTTTGACCCCCAGCAATTTGCAGAGACCACTGCCATGCAGCAGCTGGAGGGCCTGGACTCCCTGGGCTCCGGCCAAATCTTCGGCATTGGTCTGTTTGCGGAAAACCACAATTACGTCCCGGAGATGTACAACGATTTTATCTTCACCTTCATTGGGGAGTCCTTCGGCTTTGTGGGCTGTGTGGCCGTGGTGGCCGCCCTCTCCATTATTTGCGGACGGATCCTGTGGACCGGTGCGGTGAGCCGCAGCTATGTGGGCAAATATATCTGCACCGGGGTTTTTGCCATGCTGGCCTTCCAGATAATTGTAAACATCGGGATGTGCCTTATGGTCCTCCCTGTCATTGGGGTGACCCTGCCCCTCCTTTCCTACGGGGGGACCTCGGTGCTGTCGGTGTACCTCAGCCTGGGGCTGGCGATGCTGGTTTACGGGGGGAACAAAAAGAATATGTTCGGGTCCCGCTAACGGGATGCCCGGTGGCGGCGGACAAGCTCCCGGCAGTGATTCCCCTTTTCTAAAAATTTTTGTCAACCCGAATCCCGTTTCTGTAAAAAAATTGGAAAAAAGGCATTCCTTTTTCAGAAATTTTGTGGTAAACTGGTAAGAGGGGAATTGTCTATGAACGAAAGTGTTCTCTTTGTTTCCGGAAAGGGCGGAACCGGCAAATCTGCCCTTTGTCTCCACACAGCAGGCGCTTTGGCCCGGCGGGGCCGGCGGGTCCTGGTGGTGGAGGCTGTTCCCGGTTTCCGGGGGTTGGAGCTCACCCTGGCCCTGCCGGGAAAAACCGTTTATGACTTTGCCGATGTCCTGGAGAGCCGGTGCAGCCTGGGGGAGGCCATCCTGACCCACGAGGCCACCCAGCTGCGGCTGATGCCGGCGCCGGGGGACCCCCTTTACCTTCCCGGAGAGGAACGTCTCTCCGCTTTCTTTGCCTGGGCCCGGGAACACTGGGATTTTCTTCTGGTTGACGGGCCACCGGGCTTTCCCCCTTTTCTGCCGCTGCTGGCAAAGCACTGCTCCCTGGGGGTCCTTGTGATACCGCCGGAGGAGCTGGCCGCCCGGTCCGCCGGGAGGCTTTCTGCCTTTTTGACCCGGGAGGGCCTGGGGCGCCAGCGGCTGATCATCAACCGGGTCCCCCGGGACCTGCCCCCCACCCCGGTGATCCGGGATCTGGATGATGTTATTGATCTATCTGGTGTGCAGCTGTTGGGGGCTGTGCCGGAGCGGGAGGGCCCCCTGCCCGCCCCCGGGGAGGAGCCGCTGCCGGGCCCCTTTGGCCAGGAGCTGGACGCCATTGCCCGGCGGCTGATGGGGGAGCAGGTGGAGCTTACCCTTTTCCCCTGAATGCCTTTCATTATGACTTGTAATAAGAAAAGAAAGAAGGGAACCACATGAACATCGCTCTGATCGCCCACGATGCCAAAAAGGAGCTTATGGTCCAGTTCTGCATCGCCTACTGCGGCGTGCTCAGCCGCCACCATCTTTGTGCCACCGGAACCACCGGGAAGATGGTATCAGAGGCCACCGGCCTGCGCATCGTGCGGTTTATGTCGGGCTCCCAGGGAGGCGACCAGCAGATCGGTTCCCGGATCTCCTGCAACGAGATCGACCTGCTGATGTTTTTCCGGGATCCCAATGTCAGCTCCAGCGAGCCGGACGAGGCCAGCCTTCTCCGACTTTGCGATGTGTACAACATTCCGGTGGCCACCAATATTGCCACTGCCGAGGCCCTGATCCACGCCCTGGAGCACGGGGACCTTGACTGGCGGGATATTGTCAACCCCAACCCCCAGTCCTCTTACTAAAACCAAGCAAGGAGCATTTACCATGGCTTATCTCACCTCCGCCCCCCGGGGCACCAAGGATATTCTGCCGGTGGAGACCCCCAAGTGGCAGTACCTGGAAAAAACCCTTCTGGAAACTGCCGGGCTGTTCGGCTTCCGGGAGATCCGCATCCCCACCTTTGAGCACACCGAGCTGTTCAGCCGGTCGGTGGGGGACACCACCGACGTGGTGCAGAAAGAGATGTACACCTTCACCGACAAGGGGGACCGGAGCGTCACCCTGCGGCCGGAGGGCACCGCCGGTGTGGCCCGGGCGGTTTTGGAGCACGGCCTTTTGGGGGATGCTCTCCCCCAGAAGGTGAGCTACAACATCACCTGCTTCCGGTACGAAAAGCCGGGCAGCGGGCGGTACCGGGAGTTCCACCAGTTCGGGGTGGAGCTGTACGGGGCCACCTCCCCTGCGGCTGACAGCGAGGTACTGGCCCTGGCCTACGAGTGCTTCCAGGTGCTGGGGCTTTCCAACGTTGTGCTGGAGATCAACTCCCTGGGCTGCCCGGAGTGCCGGAAGCAGTATGTCCAGGCCCTTTTGAACTACTTTAACCAGTACCGGGGGCAGCTTTGCTCCACCTGCCTGGAACGGCTGGACCGCAACCCCCTGCGGGTGCTGGACTGCAAGAGCCCGGAGGACAAAAAGATCGCCGCTGGGGCGCCCAGCATTTTGGACTACCTGTGCGACGATTGTCGGGAGCATTTCCGGGAGGTCCAGGCCCGGCTCACCGCGGCGGAGATCCCCTTCCGGGTGGAGCCCACCATTGTCCGGGGGTTGGATTACTACACCCGCACGGTTTTTGAGATGGTCCACACCGCCCCGGACGGGGAGCGTTTGGTTTGCGGCGGCGGCGGCCGGTACGGCGGCCTGATCGAAGAGCTGGGGGGGAACCCCACCGAGGGCATCGGCTTTGCCATGGGGCTGGAGCGGCTGCTTTCCACCATGATTGCAGAGGGCTGCGACTTCCCGCCGGAGCAGACCTGTGACGTATACATTGCCTCCATGGGGGAGGCGGCGGGGGTAAAGGCCTTCCAGCTGGCGAACCTTTTGCGGAGCGAAGGATTTTTTGCACAATGCGACCTAATGGGGCGGTCGGTAAAGGCCCAGATGAAGTATGCCAACAAAATCGGGGCGAAGTATGTCATTGTGCTGGGGGAGGACGAGCTTGCGAAGGGCGAGGCGGTACTGAAGTCCATGCACAACGGTGCCACTGTGTCCATTCGTTTGGACAGCGGCTTTTCCGATGCCATTTATGAGGAGATCATGGCACACGCATACGCGGACCTAGAAGAAGTAGCGGAGGACCTAGGCCTAAATCTACACTAGCAGCACCATACCCGAAGCCTAGCGCCCAGTACCGGGTAGCCTTTTTGTCACCGGACACCAGTCCGGTCCGGGTCCAGGGCGGACAGCGCCTGGTCGCCCGCCGCCTGCGCCCGCAGGCGCGTTTCGGAGCGCAACCGAGCGCAGCGAGGCTCTTAGC
>JAAWEO010000184.1 GCA_022794295.1 Angelakisella sp.
GGCGCGCCTCACGGGGGGACTAGTCCCCCCGTGGGCCCCCTAACCCTCCGGGGGGGATTTTGGTGCCTCCGGCGGAGCCGCTTCGCGGCAAATGCTGCCCGGCGGCTGGGTTGTGCTGGCATCTTGGTTTTGTGCTGCCGCTTACCAGCATCCGGGCTTTTGCGGCCGGAGGCTCGTTGGCCGGATAAGGTGCTTTTTTCTGCGGAAAAAAGCGGGGCCCTTCGGGCTAAGGCCGCTTCGCGGCTAATGGCCTGCGGGCTAGGTTGGAACGGCTTTGATTTCTCCGGTGGGGGCCTTTGCTGGGGGGAACGGGGCTGTGTTTGGGGGAGGGAATGTTGGGTTGTGAAAAGGCCAATACTCTTGACGATTTTATCTGGTCTGCTGGCTTTGGGCTCGGTTCCCTTTTTGTGGGTCTACGGGGCTTACCGGTGGGCTTTGTGGCGGGGGGATCATCCTCTTGGCAATACAGCCAGCAGCTTGGCTATTATTGGCGGGGCGGATGGGCCTACGGCAATTTGGGTCAGTGTACCGCGGCGGATGGAAGGTTATCTTCTGCTGGGGGCTGTGCTTTTGGCCGGGGCTGCGGGGCTGTTCCTTTTGGGGGGCCGAATCGGGAAGAAGCAGGGGCTCTAGGGACCCCTGTCATGATAGTGGGAAAGGAGTTCACCATGAAGCTCATCAACATCGGCTTTGGAAACATGGTCTCGGCAAGCCGCCTGGTGGCTATTGTCAGCCCGGAATCCGCCCCCATCAAGCGGATCATCCAGGACGCAAGGGAAAGCGGAAGTCTTATTGACGCCACCTACGGGCGGCGGACCCGGGCGGTGATCATCACCGATTCGGACCACATCATCCTTTCGGCGGTACAGCCGGAGACGGTGGCCAACCGGATCGTGGACTACGAGGAGGAGGACGAGGAGCTTGAGGAAGAATAACAGGGGTGCCCTTATCGTCTTTTCCGGGCCCTCCGGCTCCGGAAAGGGCACCGTTCTGGGGGAATATTTCAAGAGCCATCCGGAGGCGGCCTTTTCCGTTTCCGCCACCACCCGGAAGCCTCGCCCGGGGGAGATCGACGGGACAAGCTACCACTTTGTCTCCCGGGAACGCTTTGAGGAGATGATCCGGGAGGGAGAGGTGCTGGAGTACACCCAGTACAACGGCAATTACTACGGCTCCCCTGCCGGTCCCATCCGCAAGGAGCTGGAGGCCGGCCGGGACGTGGTGCTGGAGATCGAGGTGGACGGGGCCATGCAGGTCCGGGAGCGTTTTCCGGAGGCCCTTCTGATCTTTGTCCTGCCCCCTTCCTTTGGAGAGCTGGAGCGCCGGCTCACCGGCCGGGGCACCGAAACCCCGGAGGAGATCGCCGGAAGGCTGGCCGCTGCCCGGCGGGAGCTCCGCCAGGCCCACCGGTACGACTATCTGCTTATTAACGACCAGGTGGAGGAGGCCGCCGCCCGGCTGGGCGAGATCATCCGGGCCGCCAAGTGCACCCCCGCCCGGAACGAATTGCTGCTGCAAGAATTTTCAGAAGAATAAAGGAGATCGAAAAACATGCTCAGACCATCTATGTCCCAAATCCTGAAGCCAGGGGAAAGCTATTATGAATTTGTGGTGGCGGTGGCCCGGAGGGCCCGGGAGATCGCCAGCGATGCCGAAAGGACCGAGACCCCCCTGGAGGAAAAGCCGGTGACCATGGCGGTACAGCTTTTCGCCAGCGGAGAGGAAACCCTGGCCAACATGGACGTGAGCATTGAAGGCCCCGTTGCCCCCCATTCCGAGGAGGCCCCGGAGAGCGAAGCCTCCACGGAGCTCCCTGTCCAAGAGGCATAACCAAGGAGGGAGCAGCTGCTTTCCCACCTCAGGCGGGAAGCACCTGCTCCCTTTTCCCGCCTGTGAACCAATCAGCCTGCTGCCGGATCAAACGAAAGGAGGCGGCTCCCCTTGCCCACCATTGCCAAGGTCGTTGTGGAAAATGCTGCCTACCATTTCGACAAGCCCTACGACTACCTGGTCCCTGACGGGATGGCCCTCTCCCCCGGCCAGCGGGTCCTGGTCCCCTTTGGCCGGGGCCGCGCCTCCAAACGAATGGGCCTTGTTCTGGAGCTTACCGGCGCCACAGGGGAAACGGTCCCCGAAAAGCTCAAGGCGGTTTTTGCCCCTGCCGACGGGGAGCCGGTCCTGGACCAGGAGCAGCTCCGCATCCTGGCCTGGCTGAAGCAAGAGACCTTCTGCACCTGGTTCGACGCCCTGAAGGTCCTCCTGCCCAGCGGCTACGGCATGAAGGCCCAAACCGCCTGGGTCCTCTGCCGTGGGGCCGGGAAGGACGAAACCGCCCTCTCCCCGGAGGAGGAACAGATCCTCCGGTACCTGCGCGGGAGAAGGTCCCCCGCCCCCCAGGAGGACCTTCTGGATACCCTGGGCCTCCGAAAGAATCACCCTGCCCTGGAAACCCTGGCGGAAAAAGGGCTGATCCAAAAGCAGGACCTTTTCAAGCGCCGTGTCCAGGACCAGAAGCTCCAGATGGTGCGCCTGGCGGAGGACTGGGAGAACGCCCTTCTCACCCCCAAGCAGCAGGAGGTTCTGGAGCTTCTCCAGCGGGTGGGCCGTGCCTCGGTGAAAGAGATCTGCTACTTTGCCGGGGTCACCAAGGGGGTGGTGGATAACTTTGTCAAGGCCGGTGCCGGGGAATACTACCTGGAAGAAACCTACCGGGACCCCTACAGCGACGCCTTGCGGACCGGGGCCCGGGAGGAAATCATCCTGTCCCCACCCCAGCAGGCTGCGGCAGACACCCTGGGGGAGGTCTATCACCGGCAGAACGGCTCCACCGCCCTGCTCTTTGGGGTCACCGGCAGCGGCAAGACCCAGGTTTTTATGAAGCTCATTGACCTGGCCCTGAAGGAGGGCCGCCAGGCCATCGTCCTGGTCCCGGAGATCTCCCTGACCTCCCAGACCATCCGCCGGTTCCACAGCTACTACGGCAGCCGCGTGGCGGTGCTTCACAGCGGCCTTTCCATGAGCCAGCGCCTGGACGAATGGAAACGGGCCAGGCGTGGGCTGGTGGACCTGGTGGTGGGCACCCGTTCCGCAGTGTTCGCCCCTCTGCCCCGGCTGGGCCTTATGGTCATCGACGAAGAACAGGAGCACACCTACCAGTCGGAAAGCGCCCCCCGGTTCGACGCCAGGGAAGCCGCCAGGGTCCGGATGCGGCTCCTGGGGGGGATGACCCTCCTATGCTCCGCCACGCCATCGGTGGAAAGCTACTACCACGGCAAAAAGGGGGACTACACCCTGGTGGAGCTCCCCGGGCGGTACGGGAACGCCCGCCTGCCCAGTGTTACCATCCTGGATATGGGAAGCCAGGAGATCCCTGTGGAGGGGCTTTCCCAGGAGCTTTGCCAGGAGATCCACGACAACCTGGGGCGGGGGGAGCAGACCATTCTGCTGATGAACCGGCGGGGGTACTCCACCCAGGTGAAGTGCACCGCCTGCCACACCACGGTGGAATGCCCCAACTGTTCCATCACCATGAAATACCACAGCGCCAACAACCGCCTGATGTGCCACTACTGCGGCTACAGCACTCCGGTGCCCCAAAGCTGCCCCGCCTGCGGGAGCCAGTTTATCAAATACAGCGGCCTGGGGACCCAGCGGGTGGAGGAGGTCCTCCGCCAGCGGTGGCCGGAGGCCCGGGTGCTGCGGATGGATATGGACACCACCATGCGCCGGGATTCCCACGAAAGGCTGCTGGGGCAGTTTAAAAACGGGGAATACGATATTATGGTCGGCACCCAGATGGTAGCCAAGGGGCTGGACTTCCCCAATGTGACCCTGGTGGGGGTGCTGACCGTGGACCAGATGCTTTACAGCGAGGACTTCCGCAGCTTCGAACGGACCTTCTCCCTGGTGACCCAGGTGGTGGGACGGTGCGGGCGGGCGGAGAAGCCGGGGCGGGCCTTTATCCAGACCTACACCCCGGAGAACCCCATTCTGATGGCGGCGGCCAGCCAGCAATACCCGGACTTTTACCGGGAGGAGATCGAGAGCCGGAGGTTTCATCTTTACCCGCCGTTTTGCAGGCTGTACTGTGTGGGGATCACAGGGGAGGGGCTGGAGGAAACGGAACGGACTGCCAAGGGGGTACTGGAGCTTTTAAAAACCCGGCTGAAGGGGGAATTTTCCGACCTGCCGGTACGGCTGCTGGGGTTATCCCAGGGGGCGGTGTTCCGGGTAGCGGGGCGATACCGGTACAAGGTATTGGTAAAGACGGTGCGCAGTTCCCGGAGCCGGGAATTATTTTCGGGGGTACTGGAAGCAGCAGGCCGCGAGGCCCCTCCGGGGGTAGGGATATTTGTCGACCCCAGCTACGACTCCCTATTCTAGCGGGCCAGGTTTCTGCCAGAGCAGCACCATACCCGAAGCCCAACGCCTAGTACCGGGTAGCCTTTCTGTCACCGGACATCAGTCCGGTCCGGGTCCAGGGCGGACAGCGCCTGGTCGTCCGCCGCACTGCGCCCGCAGGCGCGTTTC
>JAAWEO010000185.1 GCA_022794295.1 Angelakisella sp.
GACCTTCCGCAGAAGGTCCGCGCGCCTAACCCCTGGGCGTTCTTTGGTTACTTTCTGTCGCAACAGAAAGTGACCCCTCGCCGGGGAGGCGAAACGAGGGAATAGACCTTTAGAACGAGACAGGACTGCGAAGGGCCTGACCATCGCGTGGCAGTCAAAGGAAACGACACTACCACAAACCAAGATACTACACCTAGGACCGAAAGGCAGCCCGTTCAAGAAGCGGCCCTGCGGGCCTGTCTTGAAGAATAGGCAGATAAAACCGCAAGAAAATGACGCTCCCGCGAGTGGGTGTAGGCCAGTCTCGTTCCGGCCGCGGCTTGTCACTTCGAGAATACAAGGATACAGGGGAGGCGGTTCGTGCCTTTCACAGCGCCATGGTTTTAGCCGCGGCCTAAATCGAAGGATGCAGCCTCTAGCCGGGGAGTTTCGCCCGCTGCGGCGGGCGACCAGGCGCTGTCCGCCCTGGACCCGGACCGGACTGATGTCCGGTGACAGAAAGGCTAGACGGTACTGGGCGTTGGGCTTCGGGTACTGCTCTGCCTAGGCGGGGTCCGATACCGCCTCGTTGTGGGCATAGTTGATCTCCAATATCTTCCCCGCCCCCATGGCAACACAGTCCAGCGGGTTCTCCGCAATGTGTACCGGCATCCCCGTCTCAATGGTGATCAGCCGGTCCAGCCCCTTTAACATCGCCCCGCCGCCAGTCAAGGTGATCCCCCGGTCAATAATATCCGCCGAAAGCTCCGGCGGTGTCTTTTCTAAGGTGCTCCGAATGGCATCCAAAATGGAAACAATGGAATCTACCAGCGCCTCCCGAATCTCCTGGGGGGTCAGAATGATGTTCTTGGGAAATCCATCCGCCAGGTTCCGGCCCTTGATCTCTACCGTCTCCTCGTTTTCGTAAGGATACGCCGACCCAATGCAGATCTTGATGTTCTCCGCCGTCCGCTCCCCAATGAGAAGGTTGTACTTCTTCTTAACATAGGCGATAATGGCCTGGTCAAATTCGTCCCCTGCTACCCGGACCGATTTGGAGACCACGATCCCCCCCATGGAGATGACCGCCACCTCGGTGGTGCCGCCGCCAATGTCTACGACCATGCTGCCAACGGCCTCCTCCACCGGAAGCCCCGCCCCAATGGCGGCCGCCATTGGCTCCTCTACAATGCGGACATATTTGGCCCCGGCCTTCTGGGCTGCCTCCCGTACCGCACGGCGCTCCACCGCCGTGACCCCGGAGGGAATGCAGATGACCACCCGGGGCTTTCCGAACCGGGAACGCCCAATGCTTTTCTGGAAAAACCACTGGAGCATGCTGGCAGTGACGTCAAAGTCAGCGATAACACCGTCCTTTAAAGGCCGGATTGCCATAATGGACCCCGGGGTCCGGCCAATAACGTCCTTGGCCGCCTGCCCCACATATTTTACAACATCGGTGCGCACATCCACCGCCACCACCGACGGTTCCCGCATGATGATTCCTTTGCCCTTCATATAAATAAGGGTATTTGCCGTACCCAAATCGATCCCAATGCTTTTTGAAGCGAACATCCCTTGCTCCTTTCCTCCACGCAGCCCCGCGTTTTTATCCCCCTGGTGCCTCCGGAATCCTCTGGCCGGGGATAGATAGACAAGCTTATTGTATCACACAAGACGGGGTTTCACAAGAAAAGAAAGGGCGGAATTTGTTGCGATTTCTTTAATTTTCCACAGCAGGATGGCAAAAAGCCCCCCTTCCGGGGGGCCGGGATGGAAATCAGAAGGAAAACAGCTCCGGGGCAAAGCTCCGCAGCTCCCGCCACAGGCGGGAAACCGGCAGTCCCATCACCGTAAAATAGTCCCCCTCGATGCCCTTCACCAAAAGGGAACCCAACCCCTGCACCCCGTACCCGCCGGCCTTGTCGTAGGGCTCCGGGGTGGAGGCGTACCAGCCGGCTTCCCTGGGGGACAGGGGCCAGAACTCCACCCCGGCGGCCTCGTGGAAAACCCTTTGCCGGTCCCCCCGGAGCAGGGCTACCCCGGTATAAACGGTGTGCCGCCTGCCGGAAAGCAGCTGGAGCATCTCCAGACATTCCTCCTGGCTGTGGGGCTTGCCCAGAATGCGCCCGTCAATGGACACCACCGTGTCGGAGCCGATGACCAGCGCCTCCCCGGGGGCGGGCTGAAGGGCAAGGACTGCCGACGCCTTCCGCAAAGCCAGCAGCCGCACCGCCTCGTCCGGGGGTGTTCCGGCGGGAAGGGTTTCATCGGCGGCGGAAACCTGGATGGAAAACTCGGGCAGTATGGTGGTGAGAAGCTCCTGGCGCCGGGGGGAGCGGGAAGCAAGGATCGGGGCAAGGGACATGGGAAAACTCCTTTCACAAACCGTCGGGCCGGCTGGCCGAAAAAAAGCCCCCTCAAGGGGCTTTTGTGTTATATCATATGCTTGTCCAGGTAACCGGCGACACCGGACCAACCTGAAACAGCGGTTTCCGGGTCCGCCCCTTCGTCGGTGTCCACTTCTCCGCTATATTCCAGGTAAGCCCGCAGGCAGACACCATCCTTGATATGGAGAAACTCTGCGCTTAGGTCTTCGTCGTAGTAGGCGTATATCAGCTCGGTGTCGCCGGCCAGCTCCACCCAGGAGGAAACCTCCCAGCCAAACAGCTGGGTGCCGGAAGGATCCTCCACCAGTGTCCATTCCTTTCGCGGGAAAAATTCCAGCTCCCCGCATTCCTGGAGGCGGGCCTCTGCCCGGTCGAGGGGCGCTTTGATCATCACCTTGCATTCAAACACAGCGGTGTTCTCCTTGCTTATAATCAAATGATCTTGTCCACCGGGACAATGACCCCAAAGACGGTGGGACCGGCATTGGTGGTCACCGAGGCCCCAATGAGGTATTCCCCCAGGCACTTGCGCTTGGTGGCCTTTTCCAGGGCCTTCCGCAGGTCCTTGGTAAGCTCCGGGCTTTGGGCGTGGACGATGTAAAAGCCCCGTCCGTCGCTGCTGGCCTGGTTCTGGAATTTTTCCACCATGGCAGAGACCAGCTTGTGGTCTCCCCGCACCTTTTGGATGGTGTCAGTCTCCCCATTGTGGATGGTCAAAAGGGGGCGGAAGCCCAAAAGCTCCCCCACAAAGGCGGCGGTGGAGGTGATGCGTCCGCTCTTTTTGGCGAAATCCAGGTTGGTAAGGCCAAAGTAAACCTGATGGCTCTCCAGCTCCCGGTGGATCAGCTCCAAAACCTCCGGGAGAGGGGTTCCCTCCTTGGCAGCCTTGGCGGCCTTTACCACAACATGGCCGTAGACATAGGTGTAGGCGCCGGAATCCACCACCTCGATGGTTACGGGGGCCTCCCCGGCAGGGAGCTCCTCCAGCACCATATTCTTTGCCAGGCAGGCGGCGTTGTAAATGCCGGAGCCCCGGGCGGTGATCGTGACACAGATCAGCTCACGGTTCCCGGCGGCGATCTCCTCCAGAAAGGCGGAGGCAAACTCCATGGGGGTGATCTGGGCGGTGGTGGGGATGGTGCTGGCCCCCAGGAGCATGGGATAATACTCCTCGCTGGTAAAATCCACACCTTCCCGGTAGGTGGTGCCATCTACGGTAATGGGAATGGGCATGACCCGGATGCCGTATTCCTCTGCCTCCGACCTTGGGACATCGGCGGCGGAATCGGTGATGATCTTCAGCATGGTAGTTTCCTCCTGTCAGAAGCCGCCCGTGGTCCTCCCGGCACACCGCCGGAAAAGGCGGGGGCAGCTGTTTAATCGTTCCACTGGTATTGATGAAGCCGCCCCTGGTTTTGGAGCTGGGGAAAATCCCACTGGCGCAGGACCTCATAGGCGGCAATGGCAGCGGTGTTTGAAAGGTTCAGGCTGCGCAGGCCCTGGCGCATAGGCAGGCGCAGGCACCGCCCGGGGTGCTCCAAAAGGAGCTCCTCGGGGAGACCGGCATCCTCCCGGCCAAAAACCAGCCAGGCGGGATCCGGATACTGCTGGGCCGAATAGACCTGGCGGCCCTTGGTGGTAAAGAAGAAAAGCTCCTCCCCCTCTGTCCGCCGGAGAAACTCCGAAAGGCTGGGGTAACGGGTAATGTCCAGGTAGTCCCAATAATCCAAGCCAGCCCGGCGAAGCTTCGCACTGTCCAAAGCGAACCCCAAAGGCTCCACCAGATGAAGCCTTGCACCGGTAGCAGCACAGGTGCGGGCAATATTTCCGGTGTTCTGGGGGATACGCGGCTCCACCAAAACAAGATTCAGCTGAGGCATAACAGGTCTCCCCTGGCGAAAATGTAACACTGGTTATAATCCCACAATCTATTGTAATCATTTTCCCCAAACTTGTCAAGGCATACCCCCACTCAACCACATCCCCCCTGCTCCCCCCCGCCGGAGGCACCAAAGCCGTTCTAAAATCCCCGGCCCGCAGGCCATTTGCCGCGAAGCGGCTCGATTTTCGCCGCAGCGAAAATCACCTTATCCGGCCAACGAGCCTCCGGCCGCAAAAGCCCGGACGCTGGTAAGCGGCAGCACAAA
>JAAWEO010000186.1 GCA_022794295.1 Angelakisella sp.
CG
The DNA here is from genome assembly GCA_022794295.1 of Angelakisella sp. Classification (GTDB taxonomy): domain Bacteria; phylum Bacillota; class Clostridia; order Oscillospirales; family Ruminococcaceae; genus Angelakisella. The sequence goes on from JAAWEO010000186.1 coordinate 3, forward strand.
GACATCAGTCCGGTCCGGGTCCAGGGCGGACAGCGCCTGGTCGCCCGCCGCCTGCGCCCGCAGGCGCGTTTCGGAGCGCAACCGAGCGCAGCGAGGCCCTTAGCGCGGAGATCGGGCGAAACTCCCCGGCTAGAGGCAGCATCCTTCGATTTAGGCCGCGGCTATAAACCTGGCGCTATAGAAAGAATGGCAGAGCTGTCCTTTCTTTTTGCGTAAAATCGAAGTGACAAGCCGCAGCCGGTAACAAGACTAGCCGTTACCCATTCGCGGGGAGCGCCAGGCGCTTTCGATTTTTGCTGCCTGCCCTTCAAGACAGGCCCGAAGGGCCGCTTCTTGAACGAACAAACACTTGAACGAACAAACAAATAACCAAAGCCAACGAACCGCAGTCACACTGAAAAAAGGAGAACCCATATTATGGATTGGACCGACGTACAGATCACCGTCCCTGCAAAAGATGTTGACACCGCCTCCGCCATTGCCCAAATGGTGGTGCCCTATGGCATCTATATAGAGGATTATTCCGACCTGGTGGAGGAAGCCCCGAAGATAGCCCATATTGACCTGATCGACGAGGACCTCCTGGCCAGAAACCGGGACAATGCCATCATTCATATTTATATCAGCCCGGAGCAGAGCCCCACCGAGGCCATCGCCTATTTGACCGCCCGGCTGGACCAGGAGCCCATCCCCTATATCGTGGATACCTCCGCGGTCAAGGAGGAGGAGTGGGCCACCGCCTGGAAGGATTACTATCACCCCACGAAAATCGGCAGGCGGCTGGTGGTCTGCCCCACCTGGGAAGAATACACCCCCGGGGAGGGGGAGCTGGTGATGCACCTGGACCCCGGCATGGCCTTTGGCACAGGGACCCACCACACCACCCGCCTCTGTGCCGGGATGCTGGAGGAAGCGGTCACCCCCGGTTGTCGTGTCCTGGATATGGGTACCGGCAGCGGTATCCTCTCCATTGCCGCCCTGCTCCTGGGGGCCGGGGAGGCAGTGGGGGTGGATATCGACCCGGTGGCGGTGCGCACCGCCAGGGAAAATGCGGTCCTCAACGGCTTCGGGCCGGAACGGTTTACTCCGGTCTGTGGGGAGCTGGTCCACGATAAGGGTCTGGCCCGGCGCCTGGGAAGCGGCTTTGACCTCATTGCCGCCAATATTGTGGCCGATGTGATCATCGCCCTGGCCCCCACCTTCCCCCGGCACCTGCGGCCCGGCGGAAGGGTGGTCTGCTCCGGGATCATCCTGCCCCGGAAGGTGGAGGTCCTGACCGCCCTGAAGGCCCAGGGCATCACCGTCACCCAGGTGGAGGAACGGGATGGCTGGTGCGCCATAGGAGGGACTTTGTAATGCCCCGGTTCTTTGTCCCGGAGCTTGCAGGGGAAACCCTTGTCCTGGCCGGAGAGGAAGGGCGCCACGCCGCAAAAAGCCTCCGGTGCCGGGTAGGTGAGGAGCTGGAGCTTTGTGACGGAAGGGGCACCGACGCCCTGGGGGTCATCACTGCTCTTTCCGGGGAGACGGTCACCGTAGAGATCACCTGCCGCCGGCCCAGCAGCAGCGAGCTCCCCTGCTGTGTCACCCTTTACCAGGCCCTTCCCAAGGGGGATAAGCTGGAGCTTATTGTTCAGAAGGCGGTGGAGCTGGGGGTCTCTGCCATTGTTCCGGTGCTGACCAGCCGGTGTGTTTCCCGCCCCGCCCCCAAGGGGATGGAAAAGAAACTGGAGCGGCTGCAGCGGATCGCCCGGGAGGCGGCGGGGCAGTCAGGCCGCGGAGTGCTTCCCCAGGTGCGGCCGCTGCTCTCCTTCCGGGAGGCTCTGGAGGAGCTGGCCCAAAGCTCCTGCCCCATCCTTTTTTACGAGGAGGCAAGCTGCCCCCTTGGTCCCCTGCTGGAGGGCCGCCCCAAGGAGATCTCCTTTCTGGTGGGGGCAGAGGGGGGCTTTTCTCCGGCGGAGGCAGAGGAGGCCCGGTCAAAAGGGATCGCCCTTTGCACCATGGGCCCCAGGATCCTGCGGTGTGAAACAGCGCCCTTGTACGCCCTTTCCGCCATTGGGTACACCTACGAAAATCAATAAAGAAGGCGAATGAAAGATGGGAAAGCATCGCAGAAAAACCAAGACCAAGTACATTGTCCGGCGGGTTGTTTTTGCTCTGCTTCTGCTCCTAGTGGTGGTCCTTGGGGGGTGGAAGCTGTGGCAGCTTTTCGGGGGGGAGGATCCCGTTTCCGGCATCCATGGGGAGCCCGCCTCCCTGCCGGAGAGCAGCGAGCCGCCGGTCTCTGCTCCGGACCCGGCCCCAGACCCCGAACCGGAACCCCAGCCGGAGCCCGACCCAGGTCCGGACATTGATCCCCAGGACTGGCGGCTGGTGCTCATCAACCCCACCCATGCCATCGAAAAGGAGCTGGAGATGGAGTTTGACGAGGTCCAGGGGTATCAGTTTGACAAGCGGATCACCGGAAAGATCCGGGAGCTTATTGCCGCTGCCAAGGAGGACGGGATCAACCTGGCTATTATCTCCGGCTACCGCACCATGGACCGCAGCCGTATCCTGTACGCCAACAAAATAGCCGAGTACAAAAATATGGGCTATGATGAAGCCACGGCCAAAATCGAGGCGGCCAAATGGGTGGCGCCTCCCGGCACCAGCGAGCATCATTCCGGCCTGGCAATGGATATTGTTTCCGCCGGCTACTACACCAAGTACAGCGACCTGGTGGAGGCGTTTGAAAACGACCCGGAGGCCATCTGGCTAAAGGAAAATTGTGCCCGTTTCGGCTTTATCCTCCGCTTCCCCAAGGACAAGACCGAGGTCACCGGGATCAACTTCGAGCCCTGGCACTTCCGGTATGTGGGGGAGGAACATGCCAAGGAGATCATGGAGCAGGGCATCTGTCTGGAGGAATACCTGGGGGAGACGGAGTAAATCCTTCTCCCCGGCTGACAGGTCTTGCCATTTTCCCGCCGGTCATGATATAATTGGCGATGAAAATTTCAGGTAAAGATGACACGATCCTGGTCGTGTCCCCAACGCAGAGAAGGAGGCATTGTTACATGAAGCAGGACATGATCCTGATCCTCGATCTTGGCAGCGAGGAAAATCCCCGTTTGGCCCGGGAGATCCGCGAGCTTGGGGTATACAGCGAGATCCATCCCCACGACATCACCAGGGAGGAACTGGAGGCCCTCCCCAACGTCCGGGGCATCATCCTAAACGGCGGCCCCAACTGTGTGGTGGACGGTGTGGAGATCGACACCGGGGACCACGTTTACAACGGCTCTGTCCCGGTGCTGTTGGCGGGGGTAAAGGGAAAGCATCCCTGGCCCGCTGAAGCGGGGGAGCGTAAGGCCGCCCTTTCCCGGTTTGTTTTTGAAACGTGCGAGGCGAAAGCCAACTGGAATATGGAAAATTTCATCGCCGACCAGGTGGAGCTGATCCGCCGCCAGGTGGGGGATCAGAAGGTACTGCTGGCCCTCTCCGGCGGGGTGGATTCCTCGGTGGTGGCGGCGCTGCTCATTAAGGCCATCGGCAAGCAGCTCACCTGCGTCCACGTAAACCACGGCCTTCTCCGCAAGGGGGAGCCGGAGCAGGTGGTGGAGGTCTTCCGAAACCAGATGGACGCCAACCTTGTCTATGTGGACGCAGCGGACCGTTTTCTGGACAAGCTGGCAGGGGTGGCCGACCCGGAGCAAAAGCGGAAGGTCATCGGCGCGGAGTTTATCCGGGTCTTCGAGGAGGAGGCCAGAAAGCTCTCCGGCATTGGTTTCCTGGCCCAGGGGACCATTTATCCTGACATTATTGAAAGCGGCACCAAGACGGTAAAGGCGGTAAAGAGCCACCACAATGTGGGCGGTCTGCCGGAGGATCTGGACTTCCAGCTGGTGGAGCCCCTGAAGATGCTCTTTAAGGACGAGGTCCGGGCCTGCGGCACAGCCCTGGGTCTGCCGGATGACATGGTTTACCGCCAGCCCTTCCCTGGTCCCGGCCTGGGGGTGCGGTGCCTGGGTGCCATTACCCGGGACCGCCTGGAGGCTCTGCGGGAGTCCGACGCGATCCTCCGGGAGGAGTTTGCCAACGCCGGCCTTGCCGGAAAGGTATGGCAGTACTTCACGGTGGTGCCGGACTTTAAGTCGGTAGGGGTCCAGGATGGACAGAGGACCTTTGACTGGCCGGTGATCCTCCGGGCGGTGAACACGGTGGACGCCATGACCGCCACCATTGAAGAGGTGCCCTGGCCGGTGCTGGGAAAGATCACCCAGCGGATCACCAGCGAGGTGCCAGGGGTGAACCGGGTGCTGTATGACCTGACGCCGAAGCCCAGTGGGACGATCGAGTGGGAGTGAGTTTCGGGACTCCGGGGATTGGCTTAATGGAATGATTGGAATGCTATAGCAACGATCAAAAATAAAGCCAAGAGTTGACAGCAGTGGTATAACAGAGGCAGGAGATGATGGTATGCTACACAATGAAGCGCGGGAACTACTG
>JAAWEO010000187.1 GCA_022794295.1 Angelakisella sp.
TTTCTGCGGAAAAAAGCAGAGCCGCTTTGCGGCTAAGGCCTGCGGGCCGGGGGTGGGTGGCGGCCAAAGGCTCCGGCCTTGGGTGGTTGACCCACGGGGTCGCCTGATCTCACCCACATAGCGGGGTCCATGGTGGGCAGTACCTTGATCTATTACCTGTATTTTCCTACTGATGGCGCCAGGCGGCTGGGGTGTGCTGGCATCTTGGTTTTGTGCTCCCGCTTACCAGCGTCCGGGCTTTCGCGGCCGGAGGCTCGTTGGCCGGATTAGGTGATTTTCGCTGCGGCGAAAATCGGGGCCGCTTCGCGGCAAACGCCGCCGGGCGGCGGGGGATGGGGGCGGGGTGGTTTTGGGGGCTCTTATTTTTCTTTCAAAAGCAGGAGGAGGCCTGTCAGGAGTGCTGTTGCGGCCAGAGTGTAGAGGGCCAGTATTTGAATGCTGGTGTACCAGGGAGTGGACTGGAGGGTGTAGAGGGCGGGGTGGGTTTTGTAGTGCCACCAGCCGTAGGCGGTGTATCCGGCAAAAACGCCGATGTGGCTCCAAAGGAGCAGCTTTAGGATGCGGCGGAGCTGTTTCATGGTTCCCTTCTCTTTCCTGTCATTGCGTCCAGCAGCTGGCTTCCGTCGTTGTCTACCACCCGCACCGGAACGCCGGTTTGCTTTTCCAGCCAGGGGACGGTGGTATCATCCAGAAATTTATCCTGCTCGTGGCGAAGCATTACCGAGGGGATCAGCAGCTCCTCCCCCAGCTCCTTTCCGGCAAGGCCGTGGGCAATATCCCCTCCGCAAAGAAGGCCTGCCACGTTTACCGCCCCGCCAAAGAGGCGGTTGGGGATGCTGTAGACGGCGACGCTGAGGCCGGGGAAGCTCTTTTCTGCTAGGGCTGCCAGGCCGGAGAGCAGGGGAGCGGCGGCGGTACCGGTGGCGATGGAGATTTTCCGGGGCAGGGGGCGGGGGGACTCCTGCCCCAGGGCGTCGGTGAACTCCTGGCGCAGCAGGGCCCAAAGGCCCACCCCGTCCTCCAGCTGTTCAAATTCCTCGTAGTAGCTTGCCTCGGGGACCGGTTCCTCCGCCAGCAGGAAAAATTCATCGGCGGGATAGGCGATCCGGGAACCGTGCTTTTGGAGCATTTCTTTTTGGAACCGCTCGGTCAGGGCCAAAACCTCCCGGGCTTCCTCCCTGGTGTAGGACCGCAGGGGATAGAGGCCCTCCCGGTGGCCGGTAAGGCCCACCGGCACCAGGGCGATGCTCCCCAGACCGGGCCAGTACTCCGCCAGATCCCAAAGGCTTTTTTCCAGGGCGGGGCCATCATTAATGCCGGGGCAGAGGACCAGCTGGGTGTTCACCCGGATCCCCCCCCGCACCAGCATGGAAAGGAACCGGAGGGAATCGGCAGCCCGGGGATTTTTCAGCATTTTCACCCGAAGCTCCGGGTCGGTGGTGTGGACCGAAATGTTAATAGGGGAGAGGCGCATCTTAATGATCCGGAGGATGTCCTCCTCGGTGACATTGGTCAGGGTGACATAGCTGCCAAAAAGGAAGGACATCCGGCTGTCATCGTCCTTGATATACAGGGAATCCCGGAGCCCTTCCGGAAGCTGGTCCACAAAGCAGAACAGGCACTTGTTCCGGCAGGTGTGCTGGCGGTCCATCAGGTAGGTCTCAAACTCCAGCCCCAGGTCGTCGTACTCCCCCTTGTGGACCCGGAGAAGAAGGGATTTTTTCTCCCGGCGGAGAAAAAGATCCAACCGGGTATTGGTCATATAAAAGCGGTAGTCCAGCACGTCCCGGATGCAGTTTTTGTTGATGGTTTCCAAAACATCCCCGGGTCGGATGCCCTTCCTGGCTGCCGGGCTTCCCGGTTCCACCCCTTTGATCACTACAGACACGGCACCGCCTCCCTTCCTGTTCAAGCTTTCAGCAATCAAATACCGGATGGATCCAGAGCCATCCGTTCCGGCGCAAGGCCGGGGATGCCGCCGCTTCATTGTCCCAAGCCAAATGGATGGTGTCATTTACGGCAATGACAGCTCCTTTGTGTTAGGGCGTGTCCCTAATCACTATACTGCCAGCCCGATCAGATAAATCGCCAGCAGATGGGCCGGGTAGTAGGCATAGAAGAACCACTTGGGGATCTTCCAGTCAAAGCTGGTCCGTGCAAAGATCAGGGGCAGGGCCAGCAGGGAAAAGATCTCAAAGCTCAGGGCGTGGCCCCCGATAACACAGGCCAGGGGGTCCTCCGGGTAACCGTTCACCGCGGGCAGATAGAGAAGGACAAAGAGGAGCGCCCCCAGCCAGGGCTTGTTGCGGCAGAGGTAAAAGACGAGGATCAGTTCCAGGCCGCCAAAGGCGTAGTCGAAGTTGAAGATACAAAGGAGGACCAAGCAGGCGGCGAGAAGCCACCATTCCCGTTCCTTGAAACCCCAAGCTGCGGCTAGGCTTACCAGCAGTGTAAAGAAGATATTGAGATTCAGAAGATTCCCCAGGAAATCACCGGCGTTAAAGGCCAGAATCCAGAAGGGCTGGGAGATAAGAGCAAAGGCCCCCAAGCGGAGGAAATACTTTTTAATGTCCCGGGTGTACAGAAGCCCCACCGTCAAACAGTAGCAGAAGATGGGGAAGGCCATCCGCCCGATCCAGCGAAAGACCGGGTACTGGGGGAAGAAAGCGCTTCCCACATGGTCCACCGTCATGGACAGGATTGCGATAACCTTGAGAAAATTGGTGTCCAGATTGGTTTGAAGTTTGGGCGCTGCCTGTTGTGTCGTTTCCATTTCCAGCTCTCCGTTCTGCTAGCCCTTTGTCACCCGCCACCGGCAGCCCTCCCAGGTTTTTCCGGTGGTCAAAAAGGTTTCGATGATGGTGAGAAGGACCTCCGGGTCGTCGCAGACCCCCCACCTGGGGATCCAGCTGCCCCCGGCTTCCACATCGGTTTCGTCCCCCTGGTACCTGGGATTTTCGTAGCACCAGCCGGTCCGCCGAAGCTCCTCGTAGATGACCACCCCGGCGATGCCCAGCCCTTCCCGCTCCTGGTCCACCCCCTCCACCTGGATCCAGAGGGAATCCCCGTTGTAATTGCAGTAAAGGTAGTCCAGCTGGGGCAGGTATTTCTTCAGATAGCTGTGGAGCCTTGGAGTGAATTCTCCGTCGGGGAACTCCACCCGGCTTTCCCCCAGGACCCGGAGCTTCAGCGACTCAAAGGCACAGGGGCCATAGGGGATGCCGCTTTCGGTCTGCTTTGCCATGGAACTTCCTCCTGTGATAGAAAAAGGAGGGGGCAAAACCCCCTCCTCTCGCGCTTGCAGGTTATTCCGCCACCTTGATGACCTCGCGGCCCTTGTAGTAGCCGCAGCTGCCGCACACCTGGTGGGGGAGCTTCAGCTCACCGCACTGGGGGCACTTGCAGAAGCCGGGGGCGGCCAGCTTCCAGACATTGGAGCGGCGCTTGTTCTTCCGGGCTTTCGAGCTTTTTCTCTTGGGTACTGCCATCTTCAGCACCTCCTTCTTGTGGGATAGGATGGAGGCCGTGGGGCCCCCTTATTCAAAGAACTTGTCCAGAGCCGCAAGACGGGGGTCGGCGACCTTGGTCTCGCAGGAGCACTGGGTGGTGTTGCGGTCACAGCCGCAGACGGGACAAAGGCCCTTGCAGTCCTCCCGGCAGAGGAACCGGCTGGGAAGCTCCGGGATCACGTCGTTGGCAGCAAGCTCCGAGAGCTCGACGAAGCCATCCGGGGCAACCAGGTATTCCTCGTCGTCCTCCGAATGGTTCTGGAGGGCGCGGACCACCGTGTGGGGGATGGTAAGGGTCATTTCCCTGTGAACAGGGGCAAGGCACCGGTCGCAGGGGAGGTCCAGAGCGAAGCGGTAGGTGCAGTCGAGTGAAACCACACCGGCGCGGCTTTTGGCCTCGGCAGTGACCATGACAGGGGAGTAGAAGGGGGACCCGCCCCCGGGGCTGTACTGGCTCAGGTCCACATCATCCGTTACCACATCGGAAACACCCGCGCCATCCAACAGCCTGTTCAAATCGAACCTCATCGCAGCTCCTCCATCGTGCCGGTACAAAGAGGGAAAAGGGCAGAAAGACCCCTTCGCCCCACAATGTCACGAAGATAATTATAGTGCCCCACCGCCCCTTTGTCAAGCAGATTTCTCCCTAATTTTCACCCCCACCCCCACCATAAAGCAGCTTTCACCCAAAGCCCCACCAAAAACCCCAGCCCACAGGCCTTAGCCGTTCCCACCCCGGCCCGCAGGCCTTAGCCGCAAAGCGGCTCCGCTTTTTTCCGCAGAAAAAAGCACCCTATCCGGCCAACGAGCCTCCGGCCGCGAAAGCCCGGACGCTGGTAAGCGGGAGCACAAATCCAAGATGCCAGCACAACCCAGTCGCCTGGCGCCATCAGTAGGAACACGCCGGTAATAGATCAAGGTACTGCCCAAAACGGACCCCGCTCCGTGGGTGAGATCAGGCGGCCCCGTGGGTCAT
>JAAWEO010000188.1 GCA_022794295.1 Angelakisella sp.
CTTCGGGGCGGCGCGCCTCACGGGGGGACTAGTCCCCCCGTGGGCCCCCTAACCCTCCGGGGGGATTTTGGTGCCTCCGGCGGAGCCGCTTCGCGGCTAAGGCCTGCGGGCGGGGGGATTTGTTGGGGTTGTTGTTCTGGTTGCGGGCTGAAACTGAGGGGCCAGAGTTGCTTTGGGCTTTTGGTTTGAGTTCACGACCCTATTTTACATAAGGAGCTGTTCTGTTTTGCTCAAGTACATTGCCAAGCGGCTGCTGCAATCGGTTTTTACGTTGTTTGTTATTATCACCATCATCTTCTGTCTTTTGCGCCTGATGCCCGAGGAAGGGTATTTGGGGGCCAATTACGACAAGATGAGCGATGTCCAGCGGGAGACCATCCTGACCGAGATGGGGCTGCGGGATCCTTTGCCGGTGCAGCTGGGGAAATTCTACCAGGGGCTTCTCCGCGGGGATTTCGGCACCTCCTGGATCTACCGGCCTAATGTTGCCATTACCGAAATACTGGCGGACAAGGCCCCTATTTCCATCCGTATGGGTCTGATGGCTATGGGCATTTCCCTGGTGGTGGGCATTCCCCTGGGGGTGCTCATGACCCGCTTTAAGGGGAACTTCCCTGACAAGCTGGGGATGGGCTTTGTGGTGCTGGTCATGGCTATTCCCCAGGCGGTGTACCATCTCTTTATCCAGACCTACCTTACCGATTTCTTCCACCTGCCCATGCTCTTTAAGGAAGCCAATCTTATGAGCTGGATCCTGCCCACCATTTCCCTGTCCCTTTACAACACCGCCACCTTTGCCCTGTGGATGCGCCGGTATATGGTGGACGAGCTGAACAAGGACTATGTCCGCCTGGCCCGGGCCAAGGGGGTCAAAAACTCGGTGATCATGGCAAGCCATGTTTTCCCCAACGCCTTTGTTCCCCTGATCCAGACCATCCCCACCCTGATCCTTCAAACCGCCATGGGCTCCATCTATGTGGAATCCCTCTATTCGGTGCCGGGGATGGGGGGGCTGCTGGTGGATGTGATCCAGCGCCAGGACAACGCCATGGTCCAGGCCCTGGTGCTGATCTACGCCGCCCTGGGGATCATCGGCCTGCTGCTGGGCGACCTTCTTATGGGCGCCTGTGACCCACGCATCACCTTTGCCGGGAAAGGAGGGGCCCGCTGATGAAAAAATTTTTAGACGGACCGGTGGACCAGGTGACCGAAGGCATTGAAACGGCCATCGCCTCCGACGCCTTTACCTTTGCCGGCTACGACGAGACCGCCGGGGAAAAGGTGGCCTGGACCGACTATTCCTACTGGGGCTCCACCTTCCGGATGTTCTTTAAAAACCGCATGGCAGTGGCCCTGCTGATCCTTCTGGCGGCCATCCTCCTCTTTACCATGATCCAGCCCCACCTGCCGGGACAGCGCCCCGCCACCCTGATCAACAACGACCCTGCCACCGGTCTCCAGCTGATGAATGTCCCCCCCAACGACGAATTCCTCTTTGGCACCAATTCCATTGGGCAGGACCTGTGGAGCATGGTCTGGAGCGGCACCCGGACCTCCCTGTTTATCGGCTTTGCGGTGGCCTGCTCCGAGATCATCCTGGGTATCACCATGGGGGTGCTGTGGGGCTATGTCCGCCAGCTGGACCACCTGCTCACCACCCTCTATAACATTGTGGACAACATCCCCCAGACCATTATGCTTATTCTGATCTCCTACATCCTGCGGCCCAGCATGTCCACCATTATCCTGGCTATGTGTCTTACCAGCTGGCTGAAAATGGCCCGGTTCATCCGCAACCAGATCGTTATCATCCGGGACCGGGATTACAACCTGGCTTCCCGGTGCCTGGGCACTCCCACCCGGCGGATCATTATCCGCAACCTTCTGCCCTACCTGGTCAGCGTCATGATGCTGCGCATTGCTACCACCATCCCGGAGGCCATTGGCAACGAGGTCTTTCTTACCTACATCGGCCTGGGGCTGCCGGTGGCGGTCCCCTCCCTGGGGAACCTGATCAACAGCGGCCGGGGCCTTCTGATGTACGAGTCCCTTCGCTACCAGCTCATTTTCCCGGCGGTGGTGCTCTCCATTGTCACCGTGTCCTTCTACATCATCGGCAACGCCTTTGCCGATGCCGCCGACCCGAAAAACCATGTGTAAAGGAGGTCCCGCCCTATGTCTGAAGCAATCGTCAACGCTCCGGTGATCCTGTCGGTGCGGGACCTGGATGTTAAATTCCACCTCCGGGGGCGGGTCCTCAACGCCATCCGGGGTATCTCCCTGGATCTGCACCAGGGGGAGAGCCTTGCCATTGTGGGGGAGTCCGGCTCCGGCAAAAGCGTCTTTACCAAGACCTTTATGGGCCTTTTGGATCAAAACGGGGTCATTGCCGGGGGGGAGATCCTCTATAACGGCCAGGACCTGGCCCAGTACAAAACCGAAAAGCAGTGGCGGGGCATCCGGGGGCGGGAGATCGCCATGGTGCTCCAGGACCCCATGACCAGCCTGAACCCCCTAAAGACCATCGGCAGCCAAATCAGCGAGGCCATTTCCATCCACCAGGGCCTGCGGGGAAGCGCCCTGAAGGCCAAGGTCCTGGAATACCTCCGGGACGTGGGCATTCCCGACCCGGAGGGGCGCTGCAAGCAGTACCCCCACGAATTTTCCGGGGGAATGCGCCAGCGGGTGGTCATCGCCATCGCCGTGGCCTGCAACCCCAAGATCCTTATTTGTGACGAGCCCACCACCGCCCTGGATGTGACCATCCAGGCCCAGATCCTTTCCCTTTTGAAGGAGCTGAAAAAGAAATACCACCTGACCACCATCTACATCACCCACGACCTGGGGGTGGTAGCCAATGTGGCGGACCGCATTGCGGTAATGTACGCCGGGGATATTGTAGAGATCGGCACCTGCGAGGAGGTCTTTTACAACCCCAAGCACCCCTACACCTGGGCGCTTCTTTCCAGTCTGCCCCAGCTGGGGGTAAAGGGTCAGGAGCTCTATTCCATTCAGGGGGCGCCCCCCAACCTCTTTACCGAGGTCAAAGGGGATGCCTTTGCCCCCCGGAACCCCCACGCCCTGAAGATCGACTTTGAGGAGCGGCCCCCCTACTTTGAGGTGAGCCCCACCCACAAGGCCCGGACCTGGCTTTTGGACCCCCGGGCCCCCAGGGTGGAACCTCCGGAGCACATCCGAGAGCTGCAAAAGGAAGGGGTGAGCCGCTATGGCCGGGAATAACGAGCGGGAGGTCCTGCTGTCTGTCCGGGACATGACGGTGGATTTCGGCAGCCGCCGGAACCCCTTCCGGGCGGTGGACCATGTCAGCTTTGACATCTACAAGGGGGAGACCTTTGGCCTGGTGGGGGAATCCGGCTCGGGAAAAACCACCATCGGGCGGGCCATTATCCGCATCAACCCCATTTCCGGGGGGGAGGTCCTTTACCAGGGGGAGCGGATCAGCGGCAAGATCAGCCGTGAAAAGGACCGGGAGGTCACCAAAAAGATCCAGATGATTTTCCAGGACCCCATGGCCAGTCTGAACGAGCGGGCCAAGGTGGACTACATTGTCTCCGAGGGGCTGTACAACGTCCAAAAGGGCCTATCGGAGGAGGAGCGCCGGAAAAGGGTAGAGGAGGCTTTGACCGCGGTGGGGCTTCTGCCAGAATTCGCCAGCCGGTTTCCCCACGAGTTTTCGGGAGGACAGCGGCAGAGGATCGGCATTGCCCGGGCGCTGATCATGAACCCGCAGTTCATCATTGCCGATGAGCCCATTTCGGCCCTGGATGTTTCCATTCGGGCGCAGGTTTTAAACCTGCTGGCTCAGCTGCAAAAGCGCTACGGGCTGACCTATTTGTTTGTGGCTCACGATCTTTCTGTGATGCGGTTCATTACAGACCGGATTGCGGTGATCCACAAGGGGGTCATTGTAGAGCTTTCGGAGACTGAAAAGCTGTTTGCTCATCCTTTGCATCCTTACACCCGGGCACTGCTTTCTGCGATTCCTTTACCGGATCCTATTCGGGAGCGGGAGAAGGTGCTGGAGGTTTATGATCCTGGTTGTCATGACTACGGGGTAGAAAAGCCGGAGTGGGTAGAAATTGAAGACGGGCATTTTGTTTTGGGAAACAAGCCAGAGCTGGAAGCTTACCGCAAGCAGCTTGCAGACCCAGACCCTACCCGGCGCCTTGCGCCTTGACGGTGTGTGAAGGGGATGGTGGGTGCCTGGAGGCTGAACGAGTACAGGGCGGGGCGATTCCCTGGCCTTTGACGGACTAGGAAATCCGCCGCACCTGCCGGAGCGGCACCATGCCCGAAGCCCAACGCCTAGTACCGGCTAGCCTTTCTGTCACCGGACATCAGTCCGGTCCGGGTCCAGGGCGGACAGCGCCTGGTCGCCCGCCGCAGCGGGCGAAACTCCCCGATATGAGGCAGC
>JAAWEO010000189.1 GCA_022794295.1 Angelakisella sp.
GACCAGGCGCTGTCCGCCCTGGACCCGGACCGGACTGTGTCCGGTGACAGAAAGGCTACCCGGTACTGGGCGTTGGGCTTCGGGTATGGTGCTGCGCCGGCAGAAACATCACCCGCCCCAGTCCTCCTAACCAAAAATCAGCGTTTTGACCACCACCGGAACAACCAAACCATCCATCAGCGGCCGCCCCATGTCTATGTAGTCATTCTGCTCCACATGAATGGAATCCAGCGCCACCACCCCCCGGGTACCCCCGGCCTGCGCCGCCACAGCATTCCCTAGGGCCTTGGCAATGTCCTGCTCAACCACCAAAAGAAGCGGAGCCCCCTCCGGCAGCGCCTCCGCCGCCCGGGCCAAGGCGCCCCCCAAAGCCTTCAGCCTCGAGTAGCTGGGATCCCCCTCCCCGTCCAGCGCAACCACAATGGTCCCGCTGTCACTCTGCCGGAGAAACCACAGGATCCGCTCCCGCACCGGCTCCGGATTCCCGGAAAACGCGGCTTCCTGTTCCTCCGGGCTGAGCTTCAGCACCGGGATATTTTTCAGGGGGAACACCCCCGGGTCGGTGTAGGTGATGGTGCTGCCGGAAAGGGTGGTGGTGTAGCTCCCCGCCCCCACCACTGTGGCCCGAATGGTCTCCTTCCCCTTCTCCAGCCGGAAGGCGGTGCACAGCCGCCCCTCCCGGATAGCCTCCCCCAGCAGCAGCCCAATGTCCCCGTAGGGGATAGGGTCCTCCCCTCCCCCAAGCCCCCGGTACACCCCGTCCGCCACACCCCCGGAAAAGAAGATGGCCCGAACAGGTCGTTGCCCCGCAAGGTCCAGCCAGCTGCTTCCTGGGGTCTGTACCTCCCGCAGAAGGGGGCTTTGCGGGGCCAGTCCCAGGCACTCCTCCAGCAGCTGGGCCATCCCGCGGCAAAGCTCCCGCAGGTCCCCCAGGCTGGCCCGCTCCCCCTCCCGGAGGGTCAGACCCCGGCTTTCCGCCACCCTTGCGGCGGCGGGGCTGATGTAGGTGACGGTGCGGTCCCCTTCCAGCCGGACCAGCCTGCCCCCAATGTCCAGGCAGCCCTTCCCGGCGGTTTTCCCGCAGTCGAACAGCGCAATATTGGTGGTCCCCCCGCCGATGTCCAGGTTCACGGCGGTGCAGTTCATCTCCTCCGAGTACTGCTGGGCCCCGCTCCCCTTGCCGGCGATAATGGCCTCCAGGTCCGGCCCGGCGGTGGAGACTACAAACTCCCCGGCAAAGCCGCTGAGCTTTTCCAGCACCAGGGCGGAATTTTCCTTCCGGGCGCTCTCCCCGGTGATGATCACCGCCCCGGTGCTGGTGTCGGCAGGGGTGTATCCCGCTTTTCGGAATTCCCCGGCCACCAGCTCCCGCACCCGGTCCCCGTCAATGAGGCTTTGGCTCAGCAGTGGGGTGGTGTGGATCGCGCTGCGGTACACCACCTCCTTGCCCACAATGGACACCTTGGGAATGGTGAAGTATCCCGCCGTGTTCTCCATGGCGATGCGGCTGAAAATCACCTGGGTGGTGGAGGTGCCGATATCGATGCCCACACTGAGTATTTCCTTTTCCCCGGACATTCCCTCCACCCCCTATTGGGCCCTCTGTCAACGGCCCAAGCACCCGGCAACCGTATCACTGGCATATAAGCACAAAAGACCAAAGCGCCCGCGGTCTTACGCGGCACTCCGGCCTTATTGCCATCAGCCCACCCTGTTGTGGGCCGTGCGGTATTTCGTTGTTCACACTTGTCTTAGGACCTGTTTTGCATCGTTCCCCGCACCATTGAGCGGTTTTTAAAGCTCGCAGCGGAAGCAGCCCAAAAAGCGGAGCCCAGCCCCATTGTGGTCCGCTTCCTCCACACCGCCGGTGTACCGGAGGTTGTAGAGCAGCACGGCGGCGTTATACTCCGGCAAAGAGCCGGTGTCCAGCTTTGCCGCCTCCGGCAGGAAGTCGCCGCTGTTAGAGAACGGCTCCAGCAGCTTTGTCAGCTCCCGGGTCGGGGCGTCAAACACCTCCGCCTCCCGAAAGTCCTCGTCAAAGGTAAGGCCGAAGTCATACTCGAACTGGCAGAAGGTCCCGCCTTCAAACAGCTCCCGGAGCTCCTTCTCAAAGGGGCGGTCCCGGTTTTCTGGCAGGAAAAGCCCGGCAAGGGCTTCCTCCGCCCTGCTGCTGTCAAAATACTGGGTGGAAAGGTAGTCATCCAGGGCCTTGTAGTCAGGGAAGTTCCCCACCCAAACAGAGACCCAGCCCTCGTTATCCTCGTAGTCGTAGATCATGGGTCAGCCTCCAAAGTCAAACATGGCCTTTGTCCCCTCCGGCCCGGACTGTAGCTGAAGCTTTCCCCCCAGCTTGTCCCGGACAATGGTAGAGATCAGATCCAGGCCCAGGCTCTCCTCCCGGGTCTCCCCCGGGGAAAACCCCTGGCCGTTGTCCTCCACGGTGATGGTGGAGGTCTCCCGGCCCCGCAGCAGGGTGACGGTGACCGTCCCCCTTTGCCTTCCCTGAAAGCCGTGCTCCAGGGCATTGGTCAAAAGCTCGTTCACCACCAGGGCAATGGAGGTGGCTTTGTCAGAGGAAACCGCTATTTTGTCCCCCCGGACCGAAATGACAAGCTCCCGTCCCCGGGGCAGCATCGATTGCAGATTCCGCCGGAGCTTTTCCAGAAGGGGCAGCAGCTCCACCTGGCCGCCGCTGTTCCCTGTTGTCAGTATATCATGGATGGCAGCGATTGACAAGACCCGGGAGGTATTTTCCCGGAAGGCCCGGCGAAGCTGAGGATCGGCGGCCTTGCGGGCCTGGATGTTCAAAATGCTTGCCACCAGCTGGAGGTTGTTCTTCACCCGGTGGTGGATCTCCTTCATAGCCACGGTATGGCTGTCCCCGGCAGCGGTGAGCCCCAGGAGGGAACCGGTTCGGGTTTCCCGTTCCCGGGCCAGCTCCCGGAACTTTTTTTCCCGGGTGACGGTGCTGCTGATATCCTTTTCCCGAATCATCACCCCAATGACCCTGCCCCCGGCATCCCGGATGGGGGCGGCATCCTGGCGGACGGTTTGGTCCTCCTGGGTAACCGCCTTCAGGTCCCGGACCACCATCCCTGTACGAAAGGCGTGGTAGACAGCGGGTTCCTTTTCCGGGAGGGCGGCCTGACCCAGGACGGTGCGGCGGTAGGCGGAGATGACCCCGCTGGGTTTGGCGTGGGCCACCACAATGGCGGTTTTCCCCTCCCGGTCCAGGCAGTCGATAAAGATATCCGCCCCGGTAAGGTCGGCGGTGTACTGCATGGCGGCAGCGGCCCTTTCCAGAAGGTCCACCTGGTCATCTGTCAGGGCGGTATGGGTCCAGCAAAGCTCCCGGATCGTCATTTGGGGCTCCCTCCCCGGGCGAGGATAAGGCGGGCGGCTTCCTCCAGGGGGATGCCCTCCGCCTTTGCCAGGTCTGCCACTGTCCGGTAGGCCCGGGATTCGGAACAAGCGGCGGTCCGCCGGAGGAGCTCCTTGGCCTGGCGGACCAGCTCCCGGCCGCCTTCCTGGTCAACCACCGCCCGGGCGATGGAGGCCAGGGTGCGGCGTTTTTCCATGGCAAGGCACTGGAGGCGGCGGTAGGCCTCGCTTTCGGGGATCTCCTCTTTTTTTGCCAGGATGGCCTTGGCCCGGCCGACCAGCTTTTGCTCCTCCATCTTCTCCCGCATTTGGGCGGTTTCCAGGCGGGCCTCCCGAAGGCGGCGGGCCTGGGCCATTGCCACCTCCAGGGTCGGGAGAAGGAGGCGTTCCTCCACCGGCTTTACCAGATAGCCGGTAACACCGATGCGGTTGGCGCGCTCGATCAGGTCCCGGTCCTGGAAGGCGGTAAGGATCACCACACAACCGGCCAGGTCCTCGCTGATAATCGTTTCGGAGGCGGTCATTCCATCAAAGACGGGCATACGGATATCCATCAGCACCACATCGGGGTGATGGCGGCGGCAGAGGTCGATGGCATCGAAGCCGTCGGCGGCATCACCCACAACGGAGAAGGACATTTCCTCCAGCATTTGGCGGAGGTCCAGGCGGGTGATGGGTTCGTCGTCGACGACGACAGCTGTGGGACATTCTGGCACAAAACACACCTCCTTGCGGCGGCCTGGAGGCCGAATCCAGACCCTACCCGGCGCTGCGCACCTTGACGGTGTGCGGGTTGGGTAGTGGGTGCCTGGAGTCCTGACGAGTGCAGGGCGGAACGATTCCCCGGCCTTTGACGGGCTGGGGCAGGCGAAGTTTTTGCCGGCGCAGCACCATACCCGAAGCCCAGCGCCCAGTACCGGTTAGCCTTTCTGTCACCGGACATCAGTCCGGTCCGGGTCCAGGGCGGACAGCGCCTGGTCGTCCGCCGCACTGCGCCCGCAGGCGCGTTTCGGAGCGCAA
>JAAWEO010000190.1 GCA_022794295.1 Angelakisella sp.
GCGTTCTTTGGTTACTTTCTGTCGCAACAGAAAGTGACCCCTCGCCGGGGAGGCGAAACGAGACAAAAGACCTTTAGAACGAGACAGGACTGCGAAGGGGCAGACCATCGCGTGGCAGTCAAAGAGAACGGGGCTGTGAAATAACAAAAGCCCCATGTCCAGGACCGAGAGGCAGCCTGTTCAAGAAGCGGCCCTGCGGGCCTGTCTTGAAGGGTAGCGCCTAAAAACCGCAAGCGAGGGGCGCTCCCGCGGCTGGGTATCGGCCAGTCTCGTTACCGGCCGCGGCTTGTCACTTCGAGAATACAAAGACAGGGTGGACGACGGTTCGTGCCTTTCACAGCGCCAGGTTTTTAGCCGCGGCCTATATGGAAAGCTACTGCCTCTAGCCGGGGAGTTTCGCCCGCTGCGGCGGTCGACCAGGCGCTGTCCGCCCTGGACCCGGACCGGACTGATGTCCGGTGACAAAAAGGCTAACCTGTACTGGGCGTTGGCCTTCGGGCATGGTGCTGCGCCGGCAGAAACCTCGCCCGCCCCAGTCCGTCAAAGGCAGGGGAATCGTCTCGCCCTGTACCCGCCCGGACTCCAGGCACCCACTATCCCCTTCGCACACCGTTAAGGCGCGAAGCGCCGGGTAGGGACTGTCAGCGGCCTCCAGGCCGCCGCGAAGCGGCGGGTAGGGTCTGTCAGCGGCCATCAGGCCGCCCGTTATGGAGGTTTTCCCTATGAAGATGAAAAACGCCCAAATCCTGAATAGTAACCGGGATTTCCTCCGCCTTTACCGAAAAGGAAAGTCCGCCGTCTCCCCCTGCCTGGTTACCTATGTCCGCCGGAATGGCAGTAAATCCTACCGCCGTATCGGAATTACCGCCAGTAAAAAGGTAGGCGGCGCCGTCCAGCGTAACCGGGCAAAACGTCTGATCCGAGCCGCCTGGCAGGAAGTAGAACCCTCCGCCCCCTATGGCTGGGATTTTATCTTTGTCGCCCGCAGCCGGACAACAAAAGCAAAAATGCCCGAGGTCCGTTTTGCTATGGCTGCCCATCTGAAAAAGCTTACCGCCCCGCCGGAGAAAAAACCATGACCCACCACAAGAAGAATCCCCCCTCCGGCCCCCTTCTCCTCACCGGCCACTCCCGCCTTTGGAGAAAACTCCGGGACCCCCTGCGCCCTTCCCCTTTGCGGGAACGCCTGCTCCTGGCCCCGGTCCGCTTTTACCAGAAGTATCTCTCCCGCCTCAAGCCCTTCCCCACCTGCAGGTTTATTCCCTGTTGCTCCACCTACGCGGCAACCGCCCTGCGGCGGTTTGGCCTGTTTCGGGGCGGGCTGATGGCCCTCTGCCGCATTCTGCGGTGCAATCCACTCTGCAAAGGCGGGGTGGACCCTGTCCCCCATCATTTTACCCTCCGCCCCTTCGCCGGGCTGGAGGATCCGGAGGAACGTTAAATGTTCAAGTTAATTATGCAGGTCTTTGGCCTGCCCCTTGGCTACCTGATGTGGGCAATGTACCAGGTCGTCCACAGCTATGGCTGGGCCATTATCCTCTTTACCATTGTCACCAAGCTTCTGCTGATTCCCCTGGCGGTCAAGCAGCAGAAGTCCACCATTAAAATGCAGATCATCCAGCCCAAAATGCAGGAGATCCAGCAAAAGTACAAAAACGATCCCCAGAAGGCGAACGAGGAGCTGCAGGAGCTTTATCAGCGGGAAAATTATTCCATGACCGCCGGATGTCTGCCTATGCTCATTCAGTTCCCCATTATCTTCGGCCTTTTGGATGTAATCTACCGTCCCCTTACCCACCTGCTCCATATCTCCGGGGATACCGTTGCGCAGCTTACCGAGCTGGCGACCAGCCTTGGCGTCAAGACCGCCAACAGCTATGCCCCGGAAATTGTTATGATGAACGCGGTAAAGGAGAACCCCACCGCCTATGCCGCCCTGGGTACCGATATCCTTACCAAGATCCAGGGGATGGATATGAATTTCCTGGGCCTGGACCTGTCGGTTTTCCCCAATGAAGTCATCCAGTTTGGTCTGAACGCCGAGGCCATGAAAACCCTGCTTAACCCTATTATCCTGATTCCCCTGCTCTCCTGCGGCACCGCCCTTCTCATGTCCCTGGTGACCATGCGCAATACCCCCAGCGCCGGGAGCGCCAACGCCAGCATGGGGGCCATGATGCTGATGATGCCCCTTATGTCCCTGTGGTTCACCTTTATGGTGCCCGCAGGCGTGGGCCTGTACTGGACCATCTCCAACGTGGTGGCAGTGATCCAGTCCCTGATTATGAACCACTTCTGGAACCCCAAGGAAATTGCGGAGAAGATGCGGGCAGAGGATGAAGCTCGGAAGGAACGGGAGCGCCAGGAGAAGATCGAGGCCAAGAAACGGGCCAAGGAGGAGGGCAAGGTGGAGGAGCAAGCCGCCCTTTCCAAGAAGGAGCAGGACCGCCGCCGCCTGGCGGAGGCCCGGAAGCGAAATGCTGAAAAATACGGTGATGTCTATGTGGAGGTCACCGACGACGATTTGAAATAACGGGAGGTGCAGTTGTTGTGATCCAGGAAACCATCGCCACCGGCCGTGACGTCAATGCGGCCATAGATAACGGATGCCGGGAGCTGGGAATCAACCGGGAAGAGGACCTTTTCGATTTTGAGATTATTGCCCGGGAAAAGAAGGGCTTTCTGGGGCTTAAGACCTATCCTGCCAAGGTAAGGGTGTTCCGGGAGGTACCGGACCCCAAGCCGGTGGTGCGGGAGGAGAAGCCTAAGGCAGAGCGGCCCGCCCCGGAAAAGAAGCCCCCCCGGGAGGAAAAGCCCCGGCGGGAGGAGAGCCCTGCCCCTGCGGCGGCAGCTGCCGCCCCCAAGGAGGCAAAGGAGCCCAAGGAAGCCCGTGAGCCCAAAAAGGAGAGCCGCCCGCCCCGGGAGAAAAAACCCCGGGAGCCCCGTCCCGACCACCCCAAGGGGGAGCATGCCCCCCAGGGGAATCCCGAACCCCGGGAGCCCCGCCAGCCTGCGCCCCCTCGTGTAGAGGTAGAGCCCACCGACAATGTAAAGGTCCGGGTCGAGCGCAGTGCTGCCTATGTAGAAAGTATCCTGCGGATTATGGGGATTGAGGATGTGAAGGTAAATCCCCGGTACTACGAGGACAACGTCTGCCTTCAGCTCACCGGTACCGGTCTGGGCGTTATCATTGGGCGCCGGGGGGAGACCCTGGACTCGATCCAGTATTTAAGCAGCCTGGTGGCAAACCGGGGCGAGGGTGATTATATCCGCATCAACATTGACAGCGGCAACTACCGGGAAAAACGGGAGCGCACCCTGGAGGCCCTGGCCCGGAAGCTGGCCAATACAGCGGTCCGCACCGGGAAGTCCACCACCCTGGAGCCCATGAACCCCTACGAGCGGCGGATCATTCACGGGGCGGTGTCCCAGGTAAAGGGGGCAACATCCTCCTCCATTGGGGTGGATCCCAACCGCCGGGTGGTGATTTCCGCCATTGACGCGCCGCCGCGGCGTCAGGGGGAAGGCCGCGGCAGAGGCGGCCGTGACCGGGATCGTGACCGGGGCGGAGACCGCCGGAGAGAGGGCGGCCGGGGACCCCGGAGGGATGACCGCCGCGGCAGCGGACCGAGGGCTCCCCGCGGGGAGGGGGCTGCGCCGAGGCAGAAGCTGGATGATGGACCGGCACCGGAGCGGACCTATACACCCAAGCCGGAGCCGGCGGCACCGGCGCCGAAGGCGGTTGAATTTACCCGGGAGGAACGGGAAGTGACAGAAAAGACCTCGCTGTACGGCAAGATCGAGCTGTAACCGCGTGCAGGCCAGTACCCGCTGGCCCGGGGGCAGGCGCCAAGGCAAGTACCGTCTAGCCTTTCTGTCACCGGACACCAGTCCGGTCCGGGTCCAGGGCGGACAGCGCCTGGTCGCCCGCCGTACTGCGCCCGCAGGCGCGTTTCGGAGCGCAACCGAGCGCAGCGAGGCTCTTAGCGCGGAGATCGGGCGAAACTCCCCGATATGAGGCAGTATCTATCCATAACCGGACGCGGTAAAAATATGGCACTAAAAAAGGATGGAGCATGTTCCGTCCTTTTTTGTGTATTTGCGAAGTGACAAGCCGCGGCCGGAACGAGACTGGCCTACACCCAGCCGCGGGGAGCGCCAGGCGCTGGCGGGTTTGGCTGTCTGCCCTTCAAGACAGGCCCGCAGGGCCGCTTCTTGAACGGGCTGTCTCTCGATTCTGGACATAATTCTGTTATTAGCAGCGCCGTTCTCTTTTGACTGCCACGCGACGGTCTCCCCTTCGCATTCCTGTCTCGTTCTAAAGGTCTTTTGCCTCGTTTCGCCTCCCCGGCGAGGGGTCACTTTCTGTTGCGACAGAAAGTAACCAAA
>JAAWEO010000191.1 GCA_022794295.1 Angelakisella sp.
CCGGCGGGGGGTCACTTTCTGTTGCGACAGAAAGTAACCAAAGAACGCCCAGGGGTCCCCCCTGGACCCGGGAACCGGCCAAAGGCTCCGGCCTTGGGCGGATGACCCACGGGGCCGCCTGATCTCACCCACGGTTTGGAGGTCCGTTGCGGGCAGTACCTTGATCTATTACTAGCGTGTTCCTACTGATGGCGCCAGGCGGCTGGGCTAGGTGGCGCCATAAAAATGTGCTGCCACTTACCAGCGTCCGGGCTTTGGCGGCCGGAGGCTCGTTGGCCGGATTAGGTGCTTTTTTCTGCGGAAAAAAGCCGAGCCCTTCGGGCAAATGGCCTGCGGGCCAGGGGTGGGGACGGCTAAGGGCCTGCGGGCCGGGGAGGGGGGTTACATTAGTGGGGCAAACAGGCGGAGGATGCTGCGGACCAGGCGGGTCAGGGGGGTTACTTGCTGGCATTGCTT
This sequence comes from Angelakisella sp., assembly GCA_022794295.1. Lineage (GTDB taxonomy): Bacteria > Bacillota > Clostridia > Oscillospirales > Ruminococcaceae > Angelakisella. Next base: position 457 of record JAAWEO010000191.1, read on the forward strand.
CAGGGTTATTTCCTGGCTGGCTTCCAGGGTTTTCATAAAGTCCTCCCGCATATCCCGGATGCAGCGGCAGCGGTACATCCAGGCGGCGCATTCAAAGTGGAGGTACAGGCTGCGGAAATCCAGGTTGATGGTTCCCACCACCCCGTATTCATCGTCCACGGTAAAGGTTTTGGCGTGGATAAAGCCGGGGGTGTATTCGTAGATCCTTACCCCTGCCTCGATCAGCACTTCATAATAGGCCCGGGTCAGGGCGTGGACGTACCATTTGTCGGCAATGTGGGGGGTGATGATCCGCACATCTACCCCGGATTTTGCCGCGGTGGAAAGGGCGGTGATCATTTCGTTGCTGATGATCAGGTAGGGGGTGGTGATGTAAACATACCGGTCCGCCTTGTTGATCAGGTTCATGTAAACCGTTTCCCCCACCGACTCGTCGTCCAGGGGACTATCGGTATAGGGCTGGACAAAGCCGTCGCTTTCCACCGGTTCCGGGTGGTAGACCCGGGGAAGAAAGGCGTTGTAATCCTCTTTGGTGCCTGTGGAAAAGTCCCACAGGGTCAGGAACATCAGGGTCAGGCTGGCAACGGCATCCCCCCGGAGAAGCACGGCAGTATCCTTCCAGTGGCCGTGCTTTGGGTAGGCATTGATGTACTCGTCCGCCAGGTTGATCCCCCCGGTGAAACCGGTATGTCCGTCGATGACACAAATTTTCCGATGGTCCCGGTTGTTAAAACGGCTGGAAAGCACCGGGACAAAAGGGTTAAAGACACAGCACCGGATCCCCTTTTCCTCCAGCACCCGCTTATAGTGGGCCGGCAGGGTGAGCATACAGCCGATGTCGTCGTACATGACCCGGACATCCAGCCCCGCCCGGGCCTTCCGCTCCAAAACCTCCAGGATGGGATCCCACATCTTTCCCTCCTGGATGATGAAGTATTCCAGAAAAATAAAGTGCTCCGCCTTTTCCAGCTCCTCCAGCATCCGCCGGAACTTTACCTCCCCCAGGGGAAGGTACTCCGCCGAGGTGTTTTGGTAAGGGGGCCCGCCGGCAATCCGGCGGATATATTCCGACTGGTTCAGGGCATCGGCGGAAAGGGCCCCCAGCGCCTCCTGGCAGGAGGGGGCGACCACAGGGATCTGGGAGAAGTTCCCCTCCATTTCTATTAAACGCCGCTGCTCCCGGCGGCTCAGCTTGTTTCCCCCAAAAAGCAGGTAGAGCATCCCGCCAAAAACCGGCGCGACTAAAATGGGGACGATCCAGGCGATCTTGTAGGCGGGGTTGCTGCGGTTGCTGACAATATACAGCACCATTGCCACACTGACCACAATGCTGACCCCGTAGAAATAGACAAAGTAATCCTCAAAGCGCAGGAGCAACACCAAAAGGATGACCACCTGAACAAGAAAGGCCGCCCCTGCAAATACCAGACGGTGAAACAACAGCCGGAATAATTTTTTGGTGATGGTCTCTTTTTTCTTTTTCATTTTTGTTTCCTCGCGGGCCCGGAAGGATTCCCGGACCCGTTCTGTTTTGTCAGCCATTTGGCGCATTGCCCTGGACAGGGAGCATCAGCCCTCCCGCAGGGCCTGGGCACGGGTGTGGTCCACCTCCACCATAGCCGTTTGATAGGGGTCATAAAGGACCATCCCCGGTTTGCCCCCGTTGGGCTTCCAGACATGCTTTACATAGGTGTAATCCACCGGGATCTTGGCCCCGGCGGCTCCACCGGCCCCTGTCCCCGCCGCCGAGTTGCAGGCGGCAATGACCGCGGCCTCTTCAATGGTCCGTTCCGGGATTTCCCGGGCGCCATCGGCAACAATGATCACATGGGCCCCGTGGATCTTTTGGGTGTGGAGCCACAGGTCGTAGTTCCGGGCCTCCCGGAGGGTAAGCTGGTCGTTTTGGAGATTATTCCTGCCGCAGAGGATCAGGAAGCCGTCAGAGGACCGGTACCGCAGGGGGGCCAGCTTCACCGGCCGCTGCTTCTGCTTCTGGTCCCGGCGAAGGTATCCCTGGCTGATCAGCTCCTCCCGGATGCCCTGGAGCTCCTCCTCGGAGGAGGCCCGTTCCAGCTCGGCAATGGCCGATTCCAGATAGAGAAGCTCCTGCTCCCCCTTGGCGATCAGCTCCTGTAATTTCCCCTCCGCAGTGGCAGCCTTTCGATACTCACCGTAATATTTCTGGGCATTTTTTGCCGGAGTATAGGTCGGCTCCAGGGGGATCTCCACTTCCTCCCCGGTTTCGGAGAAGAAATTCTGGGTCACCAGGGAGCGGTCTCCCCGTTGGATGCGGTAGAGGTTGGCGGAGATAATATCCCCCCATTCCTTGTACCGCTGGCGGTCTGCGGTGTCCAGAAGCTCCTGGCGCTGGTGGGCGAGCTTCCGGCTGAGGCGGTCCCGAAGGGTGCAAAGGCTTTTGTGGAGCTGTGCGGTTTTCTGGCGCATCCGCTCCCGGGTATCCTTTCCCTGGTAGAAAATATCCAGAAGGGCGCTGTATCCCTCCTGATGGAGGACCTGGTATTCCTGGGGATACTGGCAAAGATCCAGATAGGAGAACTCCACCCATTTCCCGGCGGGGTCCCGGACCAGGGTGGGGGTGCCGCAGCCCTCCCGGAGAGCAGTGGCTACAGTGCCCAGGTAGAACTCCAGACGCTCCCGCTGCTGGGGGGAGAGGGCGGAGGGGGTAAGCTCGGCGGGACCGCAGACAAAGGCGCTGATCTCCCGGCAGACCAGCGGGGAGAGGCCCTCGGCCTGTTCCAGGATTGCCTTCCAGAGGGGGAGGTCCCGGCCGGAGAGGATAGCGGCGGCCAGGTCCCTGGGAGAAAGCTCCAGGAGGGATTTTTTCGCCTGGGCGGGGGGCGGGGTATAGGTCATACCGGGGAGGATCTGGCGGACCTCGCTGGTGACGAAGTCCACCCGTTTGGCGGCATCAATAATTTTTCCCCGGTGGTCCACCAGGATAATATTACTATGGCGTCCCATAATCTCACAGATCAGGGAGGTTTCCACATGGTCGCCCAGCTCGTCCACGGTTTCAAAGACCAGGCGGAGGATGCGGTCGAGGCCCTGCTGGCGGGCTTCGAGGAATTTTCCGCTGCCCAGGTGTTTACGCAGAAGCATACAGAACATAGGGGCGGCCTTGGGGTTTTCCAGGGTTTGGGTAGTGAAATGGATTTTTGGCGCGGTGGCATCGGCGGAGAGGAGGAGCTTTCTATTCACACCGGCTGCACGGAGGGTCAGCATGATCAATTCCTTGCCGGGCTGGCTGATTTTATCAATACGGGCGCCGGCGAGGGTATTTATTTCCTGGGTAATTTTATGGAGGAAGCCTCCGTCGAAGGGCATGGGTAGGACTCCTTTCGGGTGTTGTGATTGGCAGGGGAAAGCCATTGCAGCTGCCGGCGCAGAGCTGGGAGCAGGCGCCAGGACAAGTACCGGTTAGCCTTTCTGTCACCGGACACCAGTCCGGTCCGGGTCCAGGGCGGACAGCGCCTGGTCGCCCGCCGTGGCGGGCGAAATACTCCGGCTAGAGGCAGCATCTTTCCATAACCGGACGCGGCTAAAAATATGGCACTACAGAAAGGATGGCAGAGCTGTCCTTTCTTTTTTGCGTAAAATCGAAGTGACAAGCCGCGGCCGGTAACGAGACTGACCTACACTCAGCCGCGGGGAGCGCCAGGCGCTGGCGATTTTGTGCGTCTGTCCTTCAAGACAGGCCCACAGGGCCGCTTCTTGAACAGGCTGCCTCTCGGTCCTGGATATGGGCTTCTGTTATTGATAGCGCCGTTTTCCTTTGACTGCCACGCGATGGTCTGCCCCTTCGCATTCCTGTCTCGTTCTAAAGGCCCTTTGTCTCGTTTCGCCTCCCCGGCGAGGGGTCAGGCGCGCGGACCTTCTGCGGAAGGTCCAGGCCCCTTCGG
>JAAWEO010000192.1 GCA_022794295.1 Angelakisella sp.
CACGGGCCGCCTGATCTCACCCACGGTTTGGAGGTCCGTTGTGGGCAGTACCTTGATCTATTACCAGCGTGTTCCTACTGATGGCGCCAGGCGGCTGGGTTGTGCTGGCAACTTGGATTTGTGCTGCCGCTTACCAGCGTCCGGGCTTTTGCGGCCGGAGGCTCGTTGGCCGGATAAGGTGCTTTTTTCTGCGGAAAAAAGCGGTGCCCTTCGGGCGAATGCCGCTTTGTGGCTATGGCCTGCGGGCCGGGTTGGAACGGCTTTGGTGCCTCTGGCGGGGCCCTTCGGGGTAAGAGTGCTTTTTGTGGGGTGGGGAGTTTCTTTTTGGGATAGAAAGACAGGGGTTGGAGGGTGGGAAAAGGTTCTTTTTTTGCGGGGGAGCAAAAAATTTTTTCCTTTTTATTTGGCAATTTACATAAAATAAATTCTTATTGTTTGTACAAACACACGAAAATACTGGATATATTCCCAAATGTCTTTTGAATTAGCTGAAAAGCAATCTTTCAGAACATCCGGGTATATTTTTTGAAAGTTTATCCATTTACAAGATTTCCCTGCCATATTATTATTTTTTTAGTATCAAATAGGCCGTTTTGGCGATTTTGGGCCACTGCTGCCGTTGATAGCAGGGACCGGCGCTGGTATGTAGAGCGCCGGTCCCCCCGCCCCCCTTTGTGCTATGGGGTGTGGAGGGGGGCGGAAAGAACAAACAAGAGGAGTGGATCGTATGAGAAGGATTACCTGCATCACAGCGGCGGTTCTGGCTGTGGCTCTCCTGCTTTCCCTGTGCGGCTGCGCAGCCTCGGACGGAAAGACCCATCTGAAATTCCAGATTTGGGATGTGGCGCAGCGGGACAGCATGCAGGCCATTTGTGACGCCTACACTGCCAACGTAAACCCCAATGTGGAAATCGAGGTCCAGGTCACCAACTGGAGCGAGTACTGGACCAAGCTGGAGGCCGCGGCCGAAAGCAACACCATGCCGGATATCTTCTGGATGCACACCAACCAGATCCTGTATTATGCCGACTTCGGGATGCTGGCGGATGTTACCGACCTGTATGCCGGCGAGGACCCCAACTACTACCAAAATCATTTTTCCGAGATCTCCCTGGACAACGCCAGGGGCAGCGATGGCCGGATGTACGGCGTCCCCAAGGACAAGGACAACATCATCCTGGTTTACAACCGGGAGATGTTCGACGCCGCCAAGGTGTCCTACCCCGACGAGACCTGGACCTGGGACGACCTGACAGCGGCCTCCCAGAAGATCTACGACGCCACCGGCAAGTGGGGCTACATGGCCTACAACGACGAACAGCTGGGCTACTGGCCCTTTGTCTACCAGGCCGGGGGCTGCATCCTCACCGAGGATAAGACCCGGGCAGGCTTTGACCAGCCCGCCACCCAAAAGGCCATGGACTTTTACGTAAACCTTCAGAAAGCGGACTGGTGCCCTGACCAGACCTATTTTGCCGAGACTCAGCCCGGTATCGCCTTCTTCTCCGAGATCGGCGCCATGTACCTGGAGGGCAACTGGGAGCTGATGAACAAGTGCAACAACTTCCCCAACCTGGCGGGTAAGTGGGACATTGCCCCCCTGCCAAAGTGCCCCGACCCTGTCAGCGGTGACGGGCGCGCCACCATCTCCAACGGTCTTTGCTACTCCACCGCGGCCCACGGCAAGCGCCGGGATATCGCCCTGGATGTTCTGAAGTTTTTCGGCACCGAGGAGGCCCAGAGCATTGCCAGCTCCTACGGCATGGCGGTCTCCGCCTACAACGGCACCGAGCAGCCCTACTACGACGCCTTCACCAAGGCGGGGTACGACCTGGACATCCAGGTGGTGGCGGAGCAGTTCCCCTACAGCGTCCAAAGTGTCAACAACGCCGCCCGGCCCAAGTGGAAGGCCCCCGTCCTGGATGAGCTGAACAAGGCCTACAACGGCAGCCAGCCCCTGGACATCACCCTGGCCAACATGCAAAAGATTATTGACAACGCCACTGCCGCCAACCTGGCCAGCAAGAATAAGTGAGGATCGGGAGGGAAACAAAGCGTATGAAACAGGGAAAACTTTCCGCCGCCGCAAAGCGGGAGCAAAACTGGGGCTGGTTTATGGTTGGCCCCACCATTATCGGCCTTTTGGCCCTGAACCTGTGGCCCTTTGTCCAGACCATCTACACCAGCTTCTGTGAGCACCTGGGCTTCGGTCACTACCGCTTCAACGGTGTCCAGAACTACATAGACGTTTTCAGCCGCCCCGAGTTTTGGAAAGCCACCTGGAACACCATCTATTTCTGCATTCTCACCGTGCCCCTGGGGGTATTCATCGCCCTGCTGGTGGCAATGCTCCTGAACGCCAAGATCAAGGCCCGGGGACTGTTCCGCACCGTTTTCTTCCTGCCCATGATCTGTGCCCCTGCCGCTGTTACCATGGTATGGCGCTGGATCTTTAACGGGGAGTACGGAATCCTCAACCAGATGCTGGGCACCAACATCAGCTGGCTTACCGACTCCAAGTGGGTGATGATCGCCTGTGCCGTGGTCGCCATTTGGTCCAACATCGGCTACGACGCCGTGCTTCTCCTCTCCGGCCTTCAGAACATCTCCAAGAGCTACTACGAGGCCGCGGAGATCGATGGCACCACCAAGGTAAAGCAGTTCTTCCAGATCACCCTGCCCATGGTCTCCCCCACCCTGTTTGTGGTACTCATTATGCGCCTGATGGCCTCGGTAAAGGTCTACGACCTTATCTTCATGATGGTGGAGGACACCAACCCCGCCGTCACCAGTGTCCAGAGTCTGATGTACCTTTTCTACCGCGAGTCCTTCATCGCCGGCAGCCGCGGAACCGGCTCGGTCATTGTCATCTGGACGGTGCTGCTGATTGGTGCTGTGACCATTATCCAGTTCCTGGGCCAGAAGAAGTGGGTCAACTACGACGTATAAGGAGGGTACGAGAAGATGAAAACCACATCCATGGAAAACTCCCGCAAGCTGATCCAGGTCCTCACCTATGCCTTCCTGCTTCTGGGCACTCTGATCATGATCTTCCCCTTTATCTGGATGCTTCTTACCAGCTCCAAGACGGTACCGGAAAGCATGCAGATCCCCCCTACCATCTTCCCGGAAAACTTCACCCTGGGCAACTTTACCGACGTCATGAAAAGCCTGCCCTTTGTAAACCTGTATTTCAACACCGGCATGATGATCCTGTTCCGGGTCATCTGCGCCGTAGTATTCAGCTCTATGGCCGGGTACGCCTTTGCAAAGCTGAACTTTAAGTACAAAAACCTTCTGTTCGGCATTGTTCTGGTACAGATGTCCCTGCCCAGCCAGATCTTCATCATCCCCCAGTACCAGATGGTAGCCAAGCTAGGGGCGGCAAACACCATCTTCGCCCTGGTATTCCCCGGGCTGGTCAGCGCATTCGGCACCTTCTTCCTGCGGCAGGCCTACATGGGCATTCCCACCGAGATTGGGGAGGCTGCCTATTTGGATGGCTGCAACCAGTGGCAATCCTTCTACAAGGTAATGTTCCCTTTGACCTCCTCCTCGGTGGCTGCTCTCACTGTTTTCACAGCGGTATTTGCATACGGCGACTTGATGTGGCCCCAGGTGGTCACCTCTGATGTAAAGATGATGACTTTATCTGCGGGGCTTGCCAATCTGCGGGGGCAGTTCACCACCAATTTCCCGGTTCTTATGGCTGGTTCCCTGTTGGCGATGCTTCCCATGATCATCCTTTACCTTATTTTCCAGCGTCAATTCATTGAAGGCGTAGCCATGACCGGCGGCAAATAGGCCCTACCCACCGGCGGCCTGATGGCCGCTGACAGACCCTACCCGCCGCTGCGCGGCTTAACGGTGTGCGGGGATCTAGTGGGTGCCTGGAGTCCGGACGGGTACAGGGCGAGGCGATTCCCCAGCCTTTGACGGACTGGGGAGTCCGACGTACCTGCCGGCGCAGCACCATGCCCGAAGCCCAACGCCCAGTACCGGTCAGCCTTTCTGTCACCGGACATCAGTCCGGTCCGGGTCCAGGGCGGACAGCGCCTGGTCGACCGCCGCAGCGGGCGAAATTCCCTTGCTAGAGGTAGCATCTTCCGATAAAGGCCGCGGCTAAAAACCTGGCGCTATGAAAGGACTGCAAGGTATCTGCCTTTACAGCGAAAAATCGAAGTGACAAGCTGCGGCCGGAACGAGATTGTCCGACACCCAGCCGCGGGGAGCGCCAGGCGCTTGCGGTTTTGTCTGTCTGCCCTTCAAGACAGGCCCGCAGGGCCGCTTCTTGAACGTGTCTGTCTCTCGGTCCTGGGTGCAGTGTTTTTCTTTGTGGTAGTGTCGTTTCCTTTGACTGC
>JAAWEO010000193.1 GCA_022794295.1 Angelakisella sp.
CGGGGGGACTAGTCCCCCCGTGGGCCCCCTAACCCTCCGGGGGGGATTTTGGTGCCTCCGGCGGAGCCGCTTCGCGGCAAATGTCGCACGGCGGCTGGGGTGTGCTGGCATCTTGGATTTGTGCTGCCGCTTGCCAGCGTCCGGGCTTTTGCGGCCGGAGGCTCGTTGGCCGGATTAAGGTGATTTTCGCTGCGGCGAAAATCGAAGCCCTTCGGGCTAAGGCCGCTTCGCGGCTATGGCCTGCGGGCCAGATTGGAGCGGGGTTGGGGTTTTGGGCAGATGTGCTTTGCGCTGGGTTGGTGTTTGGAGTTTTTTGCATGATGGAAGGGAGGGGGACGATTGGGGGATCTCCGGCGGCTTTGGGCTGTGTTTTTGGCTTTTGTGGTTCTCCTTTCCGGGTGCGGCGGAGGGGAGGTTCCGGTTTCGGGCGGGGCGGCGCCGCCTTCTTCTTCGGCATCGGGGGAGGGGACCCGGGTGCTTACGGAGGTTCGGATCCCCTGGGAGCCGGAGGACTCTCTGAATCCCTTTACCTGCTCCTCGCTGCAAAACTACTATGCTGCGGGGCTTTTGTACGACACTTTGGTGGCCTTGGACATGGTGGGGGCGCCTCAAAACCGCCTGGCCCAGGAGGTCACCTTTGACGGGAGCCTTTGCATTGTGAAGCTGCGCACCGACGGGCGGTTCTGGGACGGGTCCCCGGTGACCTCCCAGGATGTGGTCTACTCCGCCCTGACCGCCAGGGAGGCCTCCCGCTTTTCTGCCGGTTTTGCCGGGGTGCTGGAGATCACCGCCCCGGACAATTACACGGTGGTGTTCTCCCTTTCGGCCCCCGACCGGTACTTCGACCGCTGTCTCACCTTCCCCATTGTCAAGGCGGAGACTGCCGCCGATCCCCTTCCCGTGGGAAGCGGCCGCTTTCTCCCCCGGGAAAGCGGAGACAGCTTCCTCCCCCACGGTCAGTACTACGAGCCCATTACCAACCTGCGTTCCGTCCGTCTGGTGGACGCCGGGACCCTTTTGGACCAGGGGATGGCGGTGGCGGAGGGGAAAATTGACCTGATGTACACCGACCTGCGGGGGGCTGCGGACCTCTCCCTGGGGCTCAGCTGCCGCCAGGTGGTGCTCAGCAACCTTTTGTACCTGGGGGTCAACTCCCAGCGTCTGGGCCTCACCGCCGAGTTCCGCACCGCCTTCTCCTCCCTTCTGGACCGGGAGGCTGTGATCCGCCGGGCGTACCGGGGGTATGCCGCCGCTGCGGAATCCCCCATTAAGCAGTCCTTTTCCTCCACCACTGCCGCCGCAGATGCGCCCCCCCTCCCTGACGAGGAGCTTTTTGCCTCCCTGGGGCTGGGGGAACGGGACAGCGAGGGCTGGCGTCTATACCGCAACCGGCCCTTTACCCTGCGCCTTTTGGTAAATCAGGACAATCCCGACCGCGTTTCCGCCGCTGCCATTGTTCGGGAGTCCTTCCAGGCGGCGGGGATCCGGATCACCCTGGAGACCCTTCCCTTTGCGGAATACTCCCTGCGCATTGCCGAGGGGAACTATGACCTTTACCTGGGGGAGGTGCGGGTGCCCGGGAACCTGGACCTTCTCTCCCTGATCTCCCCCCACCCGGCCCTGGGCCCGGGGTGCGCCCAGGACGAGGAGCTTCTGGAGATCTACCGCCAGGTCAAGGCCGGGGAGGAGGAGCTTTCTGCCCTGGATGCCGCCCTCCGCCGGTCCATGCCGGTGATCCCCCTGGCCTACCGGAGAGGAATCGCTGCCCTTTCCCCGGATTTTTCCGCAAATATGGTTGCAACAGAACAGGATATTTTCTATAATATAGGAGAATGGTAACTTGCCGCTAAAGGAGGAAATGGATATGATCGGTTTTGAAACCAGCTTAGGGACCGTGGAGATCTCCCAGGAATATTTCGCCAACCTGATCGGGCACGCCGCAAGCGAATGCTACGGGGTGGCGGGGATGCTCAACTCCCCCTACCAGACCGTTCGCTCCCGGCTGCTCCGCCGGGACAACACGGACAAGGGGGTGCGGGTGCGCAGCGAGGACGGAAAGCTCCTGGTGGATATCCACATTGCTGTCACCTACGGGGTAAATATTTCTGCCATTGTCAAAAGCATTGTCCACAAGGTCCGGTACACTGTGGAGGAGTCCACCGGCTTCCCGGTTGCCAAGGTAAACGTTTTTGTGGATTCCATGAAGGCCCAATAGGCCCCATCTTTGAGAAAAAGCAAGGAGAGGGCGAGGGCCGTCTCCGAAAGGAGTAGTACAATGATCACAGGTCAGATTCTGCGGGACGCCATGATCTCTGCCGCCAACAGCCTGGCAAACCAGCGGCAGCGGGTGGATTCTCTCAATGTATTCCCCGTGCCGGATGGAGACACCGGCACCAACATGAGCATGACCATCGGGGCCGCCGCCCAGGAGCTTGCCGGCATGGAGGATACCGCCGGTGTCTACGAGGTGGCCCATACCGCCGCCTCCGCCCTTCTCCGGGGGGCCCGGGGGAACTCCGGCGTTATCACCTCCCTGTTGTTCCGGGGCTTCTCCAAGGGGCTGAAGGGCAAAACCCAGGCCGGGGCGGAGGACATCGCCGCCGCCCTGAAGATCGGGGTGGATGCCGCATACAAGGCGGTCATGAAGCCCACCGAGGGCACCATGCTCACCGTGGCCCGGCTTTCCGCCGAGGCCGCCCGGGAGCGCCTGACCCCCGGCATGACCGTCCCAGAGCTGTGGGACATTGTGGTGGCGGAGGCCGCCGCGGCCCTGGAGCAGACCCCGGAGATGCTTCCTGTCCTGAAAAAGGCAGGGGTGGTGGACGCCGGCGGCCAGGGGCTGCTGATCATCTACCAGGGGATGAAGGCGGTCTTTGACGGCGGGGAGATCATCCCCTCCGCCCAGGTGCGCCCGGGGACGGAGGAATCGGTGCACCCCGATGTGGACGCCGCCGGGGAGCTGGACCTGGAGGACCTCACCTACCCCTACTGTACCGAGTTTATCGTCCTGAAGGAGGACAAGAACGCTGACAGCCTGAAGCTCCGGGCCTACCTGGAATCCATTGGGGACAGTGCCGTGGTGGTGGATGACGAGGAAATCATCAAGTGCCATGTCCACACCGACAACCCGGGGCTAGCCATCCAGAAGGCCCTGGAATTCGGGATGCTCAACAAGATCAAAATCGACAATATGTGGATCCAGCACGACGTCAAGAGAAAAGCGGTCACCGCCAAGGCACAGAACAAGGTGGCGGTGGACCCGGACCAGCCCTATGGCTTTGTGGCTGTAGCCGCCGGGGACGGGGTGAAGCAGCTCTTTGTGGACCTGGGAGTCCACCAGGTGGTCAGCGGGGGGCAGACCATGAACCCCTCCACCGAGGACATCCTCCAGGCCGCCGAGGCCACCCCCTGCCAGACGGTGTTCGTGCTGCCCAATAACAAAAATATCATCATGGCCGCGGAGCAGGCCGCCAAGCTGTGCAAGAGCCGGGATATCAAAGTGATCCCCACCCGGACCATCCCCCAGGGCCTTTCCGCTATGCTGGCCTTTGACGAGGGCCGGGAGACCGGGGAAAACCTTCTGGAGATGACCAAGGCCGCCGACAAGGTAGGCACAGGGCAAATCACCTTTGCCGCCCGGGACAGCGACTACGACGGATACAAGATCAAGGAAGGAGAACTGCTGGGCCTGGAAAACGGCAAGGTCTCCTTTACCGAGCGGGACCTGAAAAAAGCCGCCGTAAAGCTGACCAAAGCCCTCCTCAAGAAAGAAAGCAGCTTTGTTACGATCCTCTACGGCGAAGATATCACCGAAGAACAGGCAGCCGAGCTGGAAGAAACCGTCCGGGAAAAACTCCCCGACCACATCGACCTGGCCTTTGTAAACGGCGGCCAACCGGTATATTATCTGATCATCAGTGTAGAGTAATCTGCCCCCACACACAGAAAAAGGACGGACCCCCCGTCCTTTTTTTGTTGCCCGCCATACTTACAAAGCGCCCCCGCCGGAAGCCCCAAAGCCGCTCCACCCCCGGCCCGCAGGCCATTAGCCGCAAAGCGGCTCCGTCGAAGGCACCAAAGCCGTTCCTCCCCTGGCCCGCAGGCCATTGCCCGAAGGGCCCCGCTTTTTTCCGCAGAAAAAAGCACCTTATCCGGCCAACGAGCCTCCGGCCGCAAAAGCCCGGACGCCGGTAAGCGGGAGCACAATTCCAAGTTGCCAGCACAACCCAGCCGCCTGGCGCCATTTGCCGCGAAGCGGCTTCGCCGGAGGCACCAAAATCCCCCCCGGAGGGTTAGGGGGCCCACGGGGGGACTAGTCCCCCCGTGAGGCGCGCCGCCCCGAAGGGGCCTTTTGGACCTT
>JAAWEO010000194.1 GCA_022794295.1 Angelakisella sp.
ACGCCCAGGGATTCTCCCTGGACCCGGGGGACCGGCCAAAGGCTCCGGCCTTGGTCGGATGACCCACGGGCCGCCTGATCTCACCCACGGGGCGGGGTCCATGGGGGGCAGTACCTTGATCTATTACCAGCGTGTTCCTACTGATGGCGCCAGGCGGCTGGGGTGTGCTGGCAACTTGGTTTTGTGCTCCCGCTTACCAGCGTCCGGGCTTTCGCGGCCGGAGGCTCGTTGGCCGGATAAGGTGCTTTTTTCTGCGGAAAAAAGCGGAGCCCTTTGGGCTAGAGCCGCTTCGCGGCTAGTGGCCTGCGGGCCAGGTGGGAACGGCTTTGGTGCCTCCGGCGGTGCCGCTTCGCGGCAAACGCCGCCGGGCGGCGTGGTACGGCTTTGGGGGCGGTGAAGTATTTTTCTTTTGGGTGACGTTATTATCATAAAAAGGGGCGGCGGGGCCGCGAATTGACGGGAGGTGAGGGGATGCTTCGAATCATCGGGGCTACGGACAAGGGGCTTGTGCGGTATGTGAACGAGGACCGGTTCGCGGGGGAGGTGTTCTCTCCGGAGCTGGCTTATGGCGTGGTCTGTGACGGGATGGGCGGGGAAAACGCCGGCAGAGTGGCTAGTGCCATCGCCTGCGAGGAGATCCGGCGGATGCTGGAAAGCTCCTGCCGCCCTGGGATGGACCAGCGTTCCGTTTACATGATCCTGGAAAGCGCCATCGCCACCGCCAACGCCATGGTGTACGACAAGGCGGAGCAGGACCCGGAGGCCATGCGGGGGATGGGGACCACTGTCTGTCTGGCCGTTATTGCCGGCGGGAACGCCTTCCTGGCCCACGTGGGGGACAGCCGGGCCTATCTTCTCCGGGGAGGGGAGCTCACCTGCCTGACCAAGGACCACACCCTGGCACGGATGCTTTTGGACCAGGGGAAGCTGACCCCGGAGGAGCTGCTCCACCACCCGGACAAGAACAGGCTTATGAGCAGCCTTACCCAGGCGGTGGGGGTGGGTCCCCACACCGAGGTGGACTACACCTCCTGCCGGATGGAGCCGGGGGACGCCCTGCTGCTCTGCTCCGACGGGCTGTATAGTATGCTGGACCCAGTCACCCTGCGGGAATGCCTGCGTCAGGCCATATTCCAGGATGACGGGAAGTGCCTGATCGACGCCGCCAACAGCCGGGGGGGCCGGGACAACATCACTGCGGTGATTCTTACACTGGAGGAAAACGGGGAGAAGGAAAATGGATAATGTAGTGGGCAAAATGCTGGAGGGCCGTTACCTCATCGAGGACCTGATCGGGGTGGGGGGAATGGCCAATGTCTACCACGGCTTTGATACCGCCGAAAACCGCCCGGTAGCCATTAAAATGCTTCGGGACGAGTACGCCGGGAACACCGAGTCCCTGCGGCGGTTCCGCAACGAGTCCAAGGCCATTTACTCCCTGGACCACCCCAATATCGTTAAGATCTATGATGTGCTCCTGGACCGGCAAAACCCGGTGATCATTATGGAGTATGTCTCCGGCATCACCCTGAAGGAATACATCGAGCGGATGGGGGTGGTGACCCCCAACATCGCCGCCGCCCTTTGCGTCCAGCTGATGCTGGCCCTGCGCCATGCCCACGACAATGGCATTGTTCACCGGGACATTAAGCCCCAGAACATTATGGTGAAAAAGGATGGCAGCATCAAGGTGATGGACTTCGGCATTGCCCAGGTGGCAATGGCCCAGTCCCGGACCATCACCGACAGGGCCATTGGCTCGGTGCACTACATCAGCCCGGAGCAGGCCCGGGGGGAGGGCATCGTCGACCAGCGGGCCGACCTTTACTCCGCCGGGGTCATCCTGTTTGAGATGCTCACCGGGCGCCTCCCCTTTGAGGCAGACTCCCCCATCAGCGTAGCCATCAAGCAGATCGAGGCCCGGCCCCTCCGCCCCCGGGAGCTGAACCCTGCCATTCCGGAAGGGCTGGAGGACATCACGGTAAAAGCCATGTGCAAGGACCCGGATCGCCGGTACCAGACCGCCGGGGAGATGCTCCGGGATCTGGAGCGGTACCTCCAGGACCCCGATGTCCTTTTTGGCTATGCCGAGCTGGAAACCGCCATGGAGCGGGGCACCGATGTTCAGCGTTTTCTGGACGACAACGATGACACCCACCCCCGCCGTGGGAGCGACAGGGGCCGAAACGGAGGGGGAAAGGGTTCCCGCCGCCGCCAGGACCAAGCAGAGGAGGACACCGGTATGGACAGGGAGGACGACCCGCCCCGGAAAAAGAAAAAGCGGAAACGAAAGATCACCTATTTGACGGTGCTCTTTGGCATCACCTGCGCCTTTGTGGTGGGCACCCTGATCTTTTTGGGGGTGATGCTCTCCATTAACAAGCCCTTTGAAAAGGTGCCCGACGCCCCCTGCCCCGACCTGGTGGGCCTGGATTTCGAGGAGGCCCAAAAGCAGAACCGGAACTTCTCCCTGGAGCTGGAAAGCCAGGAATTCAACAATAATTATCCCACCGGCACCATCTTTGAGCAGAACCCCAGCTCCGGCAAAAAGGTCAAGGAGGGCATTACCATCCGGGTGAAGGTGAGCACCGGCCGCCAAAGCCACCGCCTGGCAGACTACAAGGATATGGAGGCCACCCTGGTCTACGCCTCCCTTACCAACCTGGGACTGAATTACGAGATCGCCCAGGAGAACAGCCCCACCATCAAGGAGGGGAATGTCACCCAGACCATCCCCGGCATGAACGAGGAGGTCGTCAGCGGTGACACCATCACCGTTTTCGTCAGCACCGGCACCGGCAAGAACAAGGTCACCGTTCCCGACGTAATGACCTACGACATCGACATGGCCCGGGAGATGCTTTCCTCCCGCGGGCTCAAGGCCAGCATCTCCTACGAATCCAGCACCCTGGATTACGGCACTGTTCTGAACCAAAATCCCAAATCCCCTGCCCGGCTGGATGTGGGGAGCACGGTATTCCTTACCGTGGCCAGCGATCAGGTGATCCCCACCGCCGACTACAAGCTGCGGGTGTTTTTCACCGAAAAGATGCAGAGCTCCGGCAATACTTACACCATCACCGTCCAGCTGGATGGCATGGAGGTGTACTCTACCATTGTCGACCCCGCCGAGCAGCGGGCCGTGACCATTCCCCTGTCCGGGGAGGGCCTTTCGGTGGCGGACATATACATCAACGGAAGCCTTTACCAAAGCGTACAGGTCAATTTTGAGGCAGGGACCTCCAGCATCATGGCGGACCACAGCGGCGACTTTTAAACCTGATGCAGGCCGGCAGAAAGAGGGATCATTTGGAACAGAGGGAACACGAGCAGTACGAAGGGCTGATCCTGCGCTCCCAGGGGGGATTTTACCAGGTGCGCCTGGACACCGGCGGGGAGCTCCAATGCCGGGGGCGGGGGCGCTTCCGGAAGGAGGAGACCCAGCTGGTGGTAGGGGACCGGGTGGTGGTCCAGCCTACGGAGGAGGAAAGCGGCTTCATCACCGGGCTGCTGCCCCGGAAAAACCACCTGATCCGGCCGCCGGTGGCCAACATTGACCGGCTGGTGCTGGTGGTATCCTCCACCCAGCCGGCCCCCAACCTGCTGGTCATTGACAAGCTGACTGCCATTGCAGCCCGGCGGGAAATCCCGGTGGTGCTGGTATTTACTAAGGCGGACCTGGCGGACACCGCGGACCTGGCGGAGCTTTACGCCGGGGCAGGCTACCCGGTATATCAGGCCGACAGCCTTTCCGGGAGGGGGACTGCCCCTGTGGGGGAGGCCTGTGCCAGGGGGATCACCGCCTTCTGCGGAAACTCCGGGGCGGGAAAGTCCAGTCTTCTCAACGCTATTTTTCCGGAGCTGGGGCTTGCCACGGGGGGGATCAGCCGGAAGCTGGGGCGAGGGCGGCACACCACCCGGCACGTGGAGCTTTTTCCCACGGGGCGGGGGGGATACATTGCGGACACGCCGGGGTTTTCGGCGGTAGAATTTTTACAATTCGAGAGGATGCCGGCAGGGGAGCTGGCGGGATGTTTTCCGGAGTTCATTCCACACATGGGGGGGTGCCGGTTTACGGGGTGCAGTCACCGGGTGGAGAAGGGGTGCAGGGTTCTTGAGGCGGTAGCAGCGGGGGAGATTGCCGGGAGCCGGCACCAAAGCTACTGCACTATATACGAAGAACTTCAGACGTTGAAGGAATGGGAGCTTAGGCGGCCCGAAGGCCGCTAATGGACTGGGGAATCCAATGCACCTGCCGGCGCAGCACCATGCCCGAAGCCCAACGCCCAGTACCGGGTAGCCTTTCTGTCACCGGACACAGTCCGGTCCGGGTCCAGGGCGGACAGCGC
>JAAWEO010000195.1 GCA_022794295.1 Angelakisella sp.
ACGCCCAGGGATTCTCCCTGGACCCGGGGGACCGGCCAAAGGCTCCGGCCTTGGTCGGATGACCCACGGGCCGCCTGATCTCACCCACGGGGCGGGGTCTATGGTGGGCAGTACCTTGATCTATTACCAGCGTGTTCCTACTGATGGCGCCAGGCGGCTGGGTTGTGCTGGCATCTTGGATTTGTGCTGCCACTTACCAGCGTCCGGGCTTTGGCGGCCGGAGGCTCGTTGGCCGGATAAGGTGCTTTTTTCTGCGGAAAAAAGCGGAGCCCTTCGGGCAAATGGCCTGCGGGCCGGGGTTGGAAGGGCTGTGGGGGCTTTGGTTTGATTATAGCACAAATTTACGAAAGAAAAAACTGTGATCACAGAGAGGTTTTTCCGGGGGGATAAGGGCGGGGGGGATGTTTTATCTGATTTTTCTGAAAAAATTTCCCTTCGCCCCTTCCCAAACGGGGGGAAGTTGGTTAAAATAAAAGGGTATCTGATTTTGTGGGAGGTTTCCTTGTTATTATGAAGCGATTGTTTGCTGCCCTTCTTGCAGGGCTGATGCTCCTTTCTGCCTGCTCTGCGCCCGAGGAACCGGAGCCGGAGCCCCAGGGGACGGGGTACACCCGGAATGATGCCCTTACGGTGAATCTTCATCTGGGGGGAGAGCCCTCTACCCTGGACCCCGCTTTTGCCACCCCGGGGGATGGGGGAAGCTATGTCCTCCATCTCTTTGAGGGGCTGACCGCCCTGAGCTGGGATGGAAAGGCCGGTCCGGCTGCGGCGGAAAGCTGGGAGACGGAGGAGGACAAGAACGGCCTGCCGGTGTACACCTTTACCCTGCGGGAAAACTACTGGAGCGACGGGACACCGGTAACGGCCGAGGATTTTGTCTACGCCTGGCTGCGGGTGCTGGACCCTGTGGCACCCACCCCCAATGCCTACCAGCTCTACCCCATTCACAACGCCCAGCGGTATCACGAGGGGGTTCCCGCTAACGGAGAGGACGGGGAAGCCACGGTGGAATACACCGTAAAGCCGGAGGAAGTGGGAATTGAGGCGGTGGACGAAAAGACCCTGAAGGTGACCCTGGAGGGGCCTTGTCCCGATTTTGCAGAGCTGCTGGCCCTGCCCCCCTGGTGCCCGGTCCAGAAGGCCGCGGTGGAGGCCAATCCCGATACCTGGAGCCAGTCCCCGAGCACCTGTGTTACCAACGGGGCTTTCCTCCTTCGGGAGTGGACCCATGACCAGAGCCTGGTCCTCCTGCGCAACGACCAGCACCCCTCCGGGGAGCTGGAGCCCACCTTCCTGAATTTTGTCCTTTCGGAGGACGCCGAAGCCCTCTACAACGATTTTCAGGCGGGACGCCTCCAGTATGCCAGCACCATTCCCACCCTGAGCCGCCCGGAGGCGGAGGATGCCGGTACCCTCTCCCTGGTCCCCCGGGCCGGGGTGTACAGCTACCTTTTCAACACAGAGAAGGCCCCCTTTGATGACGAGCGGGTCCGCCGCGCCATCAGCCTGGCCATCGACCGGGAGGCCCTGACCAAAGAGGTTGGGGTGGACCTGGTCTCCGCCTACGGACTGGTGCCCAACGGCATCGCAGACACCCGGACAAGAAAGGACTTCTGCAAAACGGAGCCCCCCCTGGAGGCCCGGCCCTCCAACCTTACCGAGGCCCAGCGGCTCCTGAAGGAGGCCGGTTACCCCGGCGGGGCAGGGTTCCCCCAGCTCCGGTTTATTACTAATGACAGCCCCGCCCACCTGGCCGCCGCCGAGACGATCCGGCAGCAGCTGGCGGAGGGCCTGGGCATCGATATGGCGATCTCCGCCCTATCCACCCAGGACTTCCAGGCTGCCCGGGAGGGGGATGGCTGGGATCTGGCCCGGGCAGGCTCGGTGGGAAGCCGCATCGACCCCGCCCCCTACCTGATGGGCTGGACAGCGGCCTCCGGGGCCAACTACGGGGGCTTCCAGAACGAGGACTACGACAAGCTGCTCACCGCCTCCTATGACGCCCCGGAGACGCCTCCGGAGGAAGATGGAGAGGCGGCGGAGAAGGACCCTCCGGCAGAAGGCGCCGGGGACTCCGCCCCGGAGGAGGGGGAGGAGCAGCCCCTGGTGATCCCGGACACCCGTATGGGGATCCTCCACGCCATGGAAAAGCTGCTGGTCTATGACCAGGCGGCGGTGATCCCCCTGTGGCAGTACCAGGAGCCTGTCCTGATGGCGAAGGGCTTTTCCGGGGTCGGGTTTTCCCCCCTGGGGTACCGCATCTTTACCTGGGTGGAATGGACCCCGCAGACACCGGACGAGCCCGCCGGTGACCAGCCCTCCAAGGGCCGGTAACAAACAAGAAAACCCCCGGAGCCTGGGAAAAACGGGCTCCGGGGGTTTTGTCTTTGCCGCGGGGATCAGATCAGCTTCAGCATCACCGGCTGGCGCTCCCGGTAGAAAGCGAAATACTGGAAGCCGATGCTGGTGAGGATATCCATGGCAACATCAAAATCGGATGCCACATCCTGGGCCTGGTGGGCGTCGCTTCCCAGGGTGACGATTTTGCCGCCCAGCTGGTAATACCGCTTGATAATACCCAGGACGGGGATGGTCTTTCCCAGGCCCTGGCGGTAACCGGAGGTGTTTATCTCCAGCCCCTTGCCGGTGCTGACCAAAAGGCGCAGGGTCTCCTGGATCACATCATCATAGGGGACAAAATTTACAGGGATGCGGTAGTTCCCCCAGATATACCGCTCCGGGTAACCCAGGTGGGCCATGACATCAAATCTGCCCCACTTTGCCATTTCATAGCAGTTTTGGAAATACTGGTCTAAAATCTCTGAAACACGGACAGAGGGGTCGTTAAAATCAATAAGGGCGATATCCTCGCCGGGGGAGACGCTGTGGACCGAACCCAGGACAAAGTCGAACTCCTCCTTGTCCAGGATGGCTGCTGCCGTATCGGGCAGAAGGTGCCCCTGGGCAAGCTCGATGCCGCGGGTGAGGCGAAGGCGGCCCTTGTACTGCTCCTGAAGGGGGGGGATCTCCCGAAGGACCTCCCCCACGCCCCCCTGCTGGGAGGGGATATCGCATTCGTAATGGTCTGTGACACAGACCCCCATAACGCCCTTTTCCAGGGCCCGGGAACAGATCTCTGCCAGGGTGGACTGGCCGTCATGGGAATGGATGCTGTGGACATGGCTGTCAAAAAGGTTCAGCTTCATAGAATCGACTCTCCCGAAAGAAGCTACCCGGGCAGTTTGTGACGGATGCGGACCTTTATTCCGTCATTTCCGGGCGCGGCGGCACACAGGCAATGATGCTATTATACCACGGGAAATCCGGATTGTACAGATTTTCCGATAGGGGAACGAGAAAATTTTTACCGCTGTTTCTGCAAGAATTTTATCAGGAATGCTGCATCCTTGCATGGGGTGCAGAGAAAGGCGGTCTAGGAGTGCAAAAAATGCAATTATAAATTTTTTGTAAAGAAATGTGTGATTTTGCCATTTCAGTGCACATTTCCCCACTTTTTTCCGGTAGGGTGAAGGATGTTCTCCCAAAGGGAACAGATGGAAGCGGAAAAGGAGTGTGTAACATGAAGGAAATGACAAAGCAGCTCACACAGGCGGCTGAAAAGATTCGGCCGGGGGCTTACGGAGGCTGGGCAGAGTGTTTTGCGGGGTATCTTTCCCTGATAGGGACAGGGCTTTCGGCGCTGCTGGGGGGCTGGGACGTGCCGGTGAAGGCGCTGCTCTTTTTTATGGCGTTCGATTTTTTTGCAGGGCTTGCGGCAGCCTGTAAAGAGAAGCGGGTGGACAGTCAGGTAATGTTTTGGGGCGGAGTGGGGAAGGGAATGGTTCTTCTGTTGGTAACCGCTGGGGTGGTGCTGGATTCGCTGTTAGGGCTGCCGGAGCCCTACTGCCGGTTGGCGGTGATTTGGTTTTACATTGGGCAGGAGGGGCTTTCGATTTTAGAAAACTACGGACGGCTGGGACTGCCGCTGCCGGCGTTTTTAGGGGAAGTGCTGACGCAAATAAAATCGGACTCTACCCGGCGGCCTGATGGCCGCTGACAGACCCAGACCCTACCCGGCGCTGCGCGCCTTGACGGTGTGCAGGGGCTTAGTGGGTGCCTGGAGCCCTGACGGGTGCAGGGCGAAGCGATTCCCCGGCCTTTGACGGACCGGGGCAGGCGAGGTTTCTGCCGGCGCAGCACCATGTCCGAAGCTCAACGCCCCGTACCGGGCAGCCTTTCTGTCACCGGACATCAGTCCGGTCCGGGTCCAGGGCGGACAGCGCCTGGTCGTCCGCCGCAGCGGGCGAAATACTCCGGCTAGAGGCAGTAT
>JAAWEO010000196.1 GCA_022794295.1 Angelakisella sp.
TGCTCCTTTCTTTTTGAAAGAAAAAAAGAAAGGAGAAGCCTGCTCGCCCTGCACCCAACCAACCTGCAAATACACCCCAGTGGGGTGTTTTGCAACAACCGCCCCCCTCGCATGAGATTGGCCCAAGGCCAATCTCATGCGACCCGCTAAAGGCCGCCCCCAGGCGGCCCCAGGCCGCGGCCCTAAAAACAAGCGCAGCCAAGGAAGTGACGCACCCATGACAAGAAACACACACACCCCGGACCTTTTTGAAAAGGCCGCATCGGAGGTGGCAGAAACCGGGGAGCTTTCCCTCCCCACCCGGCAGCAGCTGTGGCTGGCGCTGGGGGAATGGGAGTGGCGGGACGAGGATGACCGGGAGGAAACACCCCGAGCCCTGACCGAGCCCCTTAAAAAGCGGGCGGGACTGGCCTGGGCCTGCGCCAAAAAGGTGATGCCGGTGTGGAGCGCCTACGCCCCGGAGGACAAGGCCCCCCAGAAGCTGTTAAAAACCACCCGGGGCTACCTGGACGGAAAGCTCCCGGCGGAAAAGCTGGAAAAGTCAATCAGGGACACCGGCGGCTTTTGGGACCGGGCGGAGGAAGAACGGTACAGCACCGCCCCCACCGCCGCAATGGCTGCCTGGCAGGCCGCCTGGACCGCCTGGCTGGATGAACCTCTCCTGGCCCAGCGGTATGCCGGTGCCGCTGACAGCGAGATTGACTATGACGATTGGGATGCCGCCTACCTGGCCTCGGCTGCCTGGGGCGGCCGGGACGAGGAAAACGGGCCCGGGGAGCGGGCGGTGGAGCGGATGAAATTCTGGGCCTGGTACCTGGAACAGCTGGCCCCCCTTTTGGGGCGGGAGAAGTACCGCTTCCCCAAGAAAGCCATCCAGCGTTTCAAGGAACAGCAAATCCCCCCAAAGCCGGTGCCGGAGGAGGTCTCTATGGAGTCCTTCTGCGACTACATCGGGGCGGGGGATTACCTCTGCCACACCTGGACCGCCAAGGGCCCCGGCCCGGGGAACTGCGACATCGTCACCCGGATGCGGGGGGACCACGCTATCTGTCCCAAGACCAAAAAGGAGTGCCGCCAGCTGGAGTTTTACTACAGTGTCTCCCTTTTGGAGGAGCGCCTTTCCGAAGGAAGCTCCTTAAAGGTGGGGATGTGGGTGCCCCTTTTTTACTGTGACCAGCACCCAGGCTTTTCCCACGCCCCCAAGGCGGAATATGGCAATCCCAAGGCGGACTGTACACGGTACCTGGAGGGAGAGGGCCGGATCGACGCGTTCCTCCGGCAGCTCCGGGAACGGGCGGCCAACGTCTTTGTCATCGGGGAGGGGTACACCAGACTAAACGAGGTGACGGAGCACCACCACCATTTGCAGATCCCGGCGGGGATAGAGGGCATCCGCTGGCTGGATCTGAAAAACGAGACCCTGGAGATCGACCTGACCAAATTTGGTCCCCACGTCTATTTTCCGGATTGCAGCTGGGAGGACCTCCTGCGGTTTTATCCGGAAAAGGCGGTTCCCCAGGGGGATGGCAGCTTTCTGCTGACCTACAAGCGGCATTGGGTACGGTGCTGCCCTGATGGGGCGGGCAAGCTCTGCCGGGTGACCCTTACCAGCCGCTTTCAGGTGGAGGTGGAGTGGTACGACCCCGCCAATAAGAACCTGAATACCTATAACCCCGGCATGAAGCTGAACTGGGTGAAGGCCCTGCGGGAGGCCTTCGGCCTTTCCACCGGGGAAGCCCGGGTCTGGACCGAGGATCCGGACCAGCCCTGGCGGGAGCGGTTTACAAGCCTGACCCGAGGGGAAGCGGAGCGGCTCCAGGGGATTCTGCGAAGCCATAGGATCAAATGCCGCATTATGCCCTGGCGGGTGGGGGTCCCGGGGGATACACAGCTGAAATGACAGAAAAGGAGAACACCCTATGACCATCTTTGCCCCCCTGTGCAGCGGGAGCAGCGGCAACTGTACATACATAGGCACCAGGACCGAGGGTATCTTAGTGGATGCCGGCGCCACCGCAAAAAGCATTTTGACCGGGCTTTCCCAGATCGGGGTGGAAGCGGGGGCGGTGCGGGCCATCCTTGTTACCCACGACCACAACGACCACATCAAGGGGCTGCGGGTGCTGACCAAACGGCTGCGGGTGCCGGTTTGCTCCACGGTGGAGACCCTGGAGGGCATTCTGGACACAAAGAACCTGGAGCCGGGGGCGGAGCTTTTGGAGCTTTCCTCCCAGATGGAGCTGGGAGGGATGGAGATCCGGCCCTTCGACACCCCCCACGACACCGCCCATTCGGTGGGCTTCCGCATCCAGGCGGGGGAGCGGACCATCGGCTATGCCACCGACCTGGGGCAGGTAACGCCGGAGATCTGGCAGGGGCTTCGGGGGGCGGACCTGGTGCTGATCGAATCCAACTACGAGCCCCGGCTTTTGGACATTTCCCCCTACCCCTACTACCTGCGGCGGCGGATCTCGTCGAACCACGGGCATTTGGGAAACCCGGAGTGTTCCGACACGGTGCGGCGGCTGGCCCAGGAGGGGACGGGGCGGTTTGTGCTGGCCCACCTGAGCCGTGAGAACAACACGCCGGAGCTGGCAGGGGGGGCAGCCAGGGCGGCCCTTCTGGAGGCGGGGATGGAGGAGGGGCGGGATTATCTGCTGACGGTAGCCAACCGCTTGACGGTAACGGGACCGATCCTTTTTTAGAATGGGAAAGGGTAACATGGAGGTAGATTACTTGGAGGGTCAGGGGACCCTTGTCATCCCCTGTGACTCCGCCCTTTATGGGGCAGAGGAGATCCCCCTGAGGTACCGGGTTTGGCGGGAGGAAGCTTGCCGGAAGGACCCGAAGCCGGTGCTGGACTTCATCCGGGGCTATTACCGCCAGGGGTATGACCAGGTTCTGGCCGGGGTTTTTGCGGCCTACCGGCGTTCCCCCCTGTGGGATGTTTGGATGGGGGACGGTAAAGAACCAGTCCGGCTGGATTTTACCGCCAAAGAGGAGCTTCATCCCTACATTGGCACGCCGGACATTGAGCTGGCCCTTTCTGGTGGGGAAACGGTCCTTTGGGGGCTGACCTTCGGCGGAATGGAAAACCGGCTTTCCATCGAACACGGCCTTTGCGCTATCTTTGAGGGAGCTGTTTTGACGGCGCTTGTGGATTCCACCGACTTTCCCAACATCTTGCGTTGGTGGGATGTATATAAAAAGGATAATATCATAGTAAATTTACCGTCCGCATAAAAGCATCCGCCGGGAGGTAACACCGATGATCCAAAGGCTCCGCCGTCTGTACGACGGTAACATCCGCCTGTGCCCACCCTATACCGGGGCGGCAGAGGCGAACTTTCCCCCAGAGCTGCTGGCGATGCTGCGGGTCAGCAACGGCGTGGAGGAGGTTATGGCCCACCCCCATACGGGGGAGGTCCTCCCCATTGGCTGGGTGTTGTACCCCTACCGGCAGATCCTGGCGGAGACCTCCTTCTTTGTCCAGGAGAGGGGCCCGGAGGGCTGGGTCTTTTCCACCAACGGGGCGGGCGACCCCTATCTGCTGAAGGCAGATGGTACCGTCACCTGCTACGATGCCACTGACGGGAGCGAGTGCCCGGCCGCCGATTCCCTGGAACGATTCTACACCTTGCCGGAGGAGGGACCCAGATGTTCAACGTTGCAATCCTCGCGGTAGGCAGGCTTAAGGAGTCCTGGCTTCGGGAGGGGCTGGCGGAGTATCAAAAGCGTCTTTCTGCCTACTGCTCTTTCCAGGTGGCAGAGATTCCCGAATACCGCCTTCCAGACGATCCCTCTCCGGCCCAGATTGAGAAGGGGCTGGAGGAGGAGGGCAGGGTCATTTTAGAGCGGGTAGGGAAGGTTCCTTTTGCGGCGCTCTGCATTGAAGGGAAGGCGCTTTCCTCCCAGGGGCTGGCGGAGTTTCTGGCCCGGCGGCAGCAGGAGGGGAGTTCCTTTGCCTTTGTCATTGGGGGGAGCTTTGGGCTTTCCCGGGAAGTAAAGGAGCGGGCGGTACTGCGGCTTTCGATTTCTCCTATGACATTTCCCCACCAGCTATTCCGGGTAATGCTGGTGGAGCAGCTTTACCGGGGATTTTCCATTTTATCTGGGGGAAAATACCACAAGTAGCGTGGGGCGCGGCACCATGCCCGAAGCCCAACGCCTAGTACCAGGTAGCCTTTCTGTCACCGGACACCAGTCCGGTCCGGGTCCAGGGCGGACAGCGCCTGGTCGACCGCCGCACTGCGCCCGCAGGCGCGTTTCGGAGCGCAACCGAGCGCAGCGAGGCTCTTAG
>JAAWEO010000197.1 GCA_022794295.1 Angelakisella sp.
CCCCGAAGGGGCCTTTTGGACCTTCCGCAGAAGGTCCGCGCGCCTGACCCCTCGCCGGGGAGGCGAAACGAGACAATAGACCTTTAGAACGAGACAGGACTGCGAAGGGGCAGACCATCGCGTGGCAGTCAAAAGAGACGAGCCTGCTATACACCAAAACACTGCACCCAGGACCGAAACACAGCCCATTCAAGAAGCGGCCCTGCGGGCCTGTCTTGAAGGGTAGACAGACAAAACCGCCAGCGCCTGGCGCTCCCCGCGGCTGGGTGTCGACTAGTCTCGTTCCGGCCGCGGCTTGTCACTTCGATTTTACATTGTAAAGGCGGATACCTTGCAGCCCTTTCATAGCGCCAGGTTTTTAGCCGCGGCCTATATGGAAAGATGCTGCCTCTAGCCGGGGAGTTTCGCCCGATCTCCGCGCTAAGAGCCTCGCTGCGCTCGGTTGCGCTCCGAAACGCGCCTGCGGGCGCAGGCAGCGGGCGACCAGGCGCTGTCCGCCCTGGACCCGGCCCGGACTGTGTCCGGTGACAGAAAGGCTACCCGCTACTGGGCGTTGGGCTTTGGGTATGGTGCTGCGCCGGCAGTAACCTAGCCCGCCCTAGTCCGCATTTAAACGCAGAGCGTTGCCTACCACCGATACACTGGAAAGACTCATGGCCGCCGCCCCCAGCATGGGGTTCAGCAGCGGTCCCCCAAATAGATACAGTACCCCCGCCGCTACCGGGATCCCCAGAGTATTATAGCAGAACGCCCAAAATAGATTCTGCTTTACATTCCGAATCGTCGCCCGCCCCAGCTTGAGAGCCGTGACCACATCCTGAATGGAATTCTTCACCAGCACCACGTCGGCAGCCTCGATGGCTACATCAGTGCCGCTGCCAATGGCAATCCCTACATCCGCCTGGGTCAGGGCAGGGGCGTCATTGACCCCGTCCCCTACCATGGCAACCTTTTCCCCCTTGTCCATCAGCTCCTTGACATACCGGGCCTTGTCCTGGGGCAGGACCTCGGCAAAGACGGTGGAAAGCCCCACCTGCCGGGCGATGGCATCGGCGGTCTTCTGGTTGTCCCCGGTGATCATGGCGGTACGGATCCCCATCTCCCCCAGGGCCCGGATGGCCGCAACGCTGTCCTCCTTTACCACATCAGCGACAGCAATGACCCCTGCATAGGCTCCGTCTACCGTGACCAGCATGGGGGTCTTGCCCTCTGCCGCCAGGGCGTCAGCCTCCGCCGTTTTGGGAAGCTCCAGCCAGGCGGCGTTGCCAATGCGCAGCTCCTTCCCCTCTACCTGTCCATGGACCCCCTTGCCGGTAACGGAGGAAAATCCGGTGACCTCCCCCAGGGGGAGCTCCTGTTCCACCGCGGCGGTGACAATGGCCTGGCCCAGGGGGTGCTCGCTGGCCCGCTCACAGGAGGCCGCCAGCCGCAGAAGCTCCTCCCGGGAATATCCCCCGGCGGGAAGAAGGTCGGTGACCCGGGGCTTCCCCTGGGTGATGGTGCCGGTTTTATCGAAGATCACAGTGGTGACATGGCTGGAAAGCTCCAGGGCCTGGGCGTCCTTAAAGAGGACCCCCTTCTGGGCCCCCTTGCCGGTGCCCACCATAATGGCGGTAGGGGTGGCAAGGCCCAGGGCGCAGGGACAGGCAATCACCAGCACCGAAATAAAGACGCTGAGGGCAAAGCCCGGCTCCTTCCCCGCCGCCAGCCACAAAAGGGCCGCCGCTACCGCGATCGCCATAACGGCGGGGACAAACACCCCGGCCACCTTGTCTGCCAGCCGGGCAATGGGCGCCTTGGAGCCCTGGGCATCCTCCACCAGCTTGATGATCTGGGCCAGGGCGGTGTCACGGCCCACCCGCTCGGCCTGGACCCGCAGGAATCCCCCCTGGTTGATAGTGGCACCGGTGACCTTATCCCCAGGTGCCTTATCCACCGGCATGCTCTCGCCGGTAAGCATGCTTTCGTCCACTGCCGATTCCCCGGTGAGGACCACCCCGTCGGTGGGGATGCGGGAGCCGGGCTTTACCAGAAGGACATCCCCCACCTGGACCTGCTCCAGGGGGATCTCGGTCTCCTGGCCCTCCCGCTCCACCAGGGCTGTTTTGGGGGCCAGGGCCATCAGCCGCTTGATGCTCTCCCCGGTGCGTCCCTTGGAGCTGTCCTCCATGGTCTTGCCCAAAAGCACCAGGGCGATGATCATCGAGGAGCTTTCAAAGTACAGGCTATGGATGGCATGGGGGTTCCCCTTCAGCACCTGCCAAAGGCCGTAGAGGCTGTACAGAAAGGCGGCGGTGGTGCCGATGGCTACCAAGCTGTCCATATTGGGGGTGCGCCGGAACAGCTGGGAATACCCCACGGTGTAAAAGCTGTACCCCGCCGCCAGCACCGGCAGGCAGAGGAAGAACTGCAAAAGGGCATAGGTCTTGCTGTGGGCCATCAGGTCGATGGGAACATCAAAGAGCATGGGCCCCATGGCGATGCAGAACAGGGGAACGGCAAACAACATGGCAATGATCAGCCGGACCCGCAGGCTCCTGGAGTGGTCGCTTTTCCGCTTTTCGGTTTGCTCCGGTGTTTCGTCGGCCACCACCTCAAAGCCGGCATTTTCCACCGCTTCGGCGATCCCCTCCATGCCGATGACCGCTTCATCGTACTGGACATTTGCCATTTCGGTGGCGATATTTACCGTGGCAGATATCACCCCTTTACGGCGGTTCAGCACCCGTTCCAGGTTGGCGGAGCAGGCGGCGCAGTACATCCCGCCAATGCGCAGCTGTTTTGTAGTCATAACAGTATACCGTCCTTACTCTATAGGCTTGGCAGGGCAGAGCCCTGCGGGAAAACAACACCCGCCCAGGGGGGCGGGCTTTGTTCAAGGGCTTTGGTCAGCCGGGGACAACATCAAAGCCGCAGTTTTCCACGACCTCCCGCAGGCCATCCAGGTCCACCTTGGTCTCGTCGTACTCCACTTCGGCACAGGCATCCGCCAGGCTGACCTTGGCGGAGAGGACCCCGCTGCGCTTGTTCAGCATCTTCTCCAAATTGGTGGAACATCCATTGCAGTGCATTCCGGCGACCTTCAGTGTGGTTTTCATCATAACAAAGCTCCTTCCTGTTTCTGTCAAGCAGCCCATGGCCCCGTCTGCCTGCGCAGACCGGGTCCGCGGTTACTCAGTATTGGCAAAGCGGGAGGGAAATATCCCGCTCTGGCAGCTATTTCATCAGCTTTTCCAGCACCCCGGCCAGCTCGGCCAGCTTTTCCCGGGCCTTCTCCCGGTCGCCGCTTTCCATGGCATCCAGAACGCACCGGTCCAGGTGGGCTTGCAGGACCTCCCGGTTGGCCCTGCGGAGGATGGCATCCGCCGCCATGATCTGCCCGGAGATCTCCAGGCAGTACCGGTCCTCCTCCACCATTTTCAGGATCCCTTCCAGCTGTCCCTGGGCAGTTTTCAGCAGCCGTGCAATTTTTTTCGCGTCTGCCTGCACAGTATCCCCTCCTTTTCAGGCTCGTATACCCCACCCCCGGGGGGTGTTCGTATGGAAATAGTATACCTCCGGAGTAGGGTTTTGTCAAGGGGTATTTTTCCGGGGCCGGAAGGATGGGCAGGTTATTGCCGGCAAAAAGAAATAACCGCCCACCCCTCACAAGGCTAGCGGTTATTTCTATAACCCATCGGGTGACTTCACGATATGGGGGTTGTGCAGGGGCACAGCTTTTTTTGCGCCAAAAGCCAAAAAGCTTGTAAAACCTTGCCAAATCTGGTAAAATATAGGTGGCACTGCCATAACGGTAGGCGGTCAGCCCCCCTGCAATCCTACATAGATTCCCGGGGGGCGAAATGCTTTTTGCTCCCCGGAGATTTTTCGAAGGGGGGTGACGTTAGATGACATTCAGCGAGCTGTTTCAGTTCTGCATGGTGATCATTGGCGTTATCAACATTTGCATCGCCATCTTTGCACTTGTTAGCAAAAAGAAATAACCGCCCAACCCCAACAAAGTTAGCGGTTATTTCTATAACCCATTGGGGGCTCACCGTCTATCGGCAGTGCCACCTTATGTGTTTATTATACCAGGGCTTGCAGGGAAATGCAAGTCTTTTTCTTTACAGCTCTTACAAAAAGCGCCCCCGCCCGGTGGAGAAACGGGCGGGGGCGTTATTTGGCCTTTCGGCTTAGTTCCTTGTGGGAAAGTCAGTCGCT
>JAAWEO010000198.1 GCA_022794295.1 Angelakisella sp.
CCTGATCTCACCCACGGGGCGGGGTCCGTTGTGGGCAGTACCTTGATCTATTACCAGCGTGTTCCTACTGATGGCGCCAGGCGGCTGGGTTGTGCTGGCGGCTTGGATTTGTACTGCCGCTTACCAGCGTCCGGGCTTTCGCGGCCGGAGGCTCGTTGGCCGGATAAGGTGCTTTTTTCTGCGGAAAAAAGCAGAGCCCTTCGGGCTGATGCCGCTTCGCGGCAAGCGCCGCCGGGCGGCGAAGGGATGGTTTTGGAACGGCTTTGGTGCCTCTGGCGAGGGGGCTTTGGGCTAAGGGGGATTTTTGGCAAAAAGGGACAGCCGCATCAAATTTCCATTTGATGCGGCTGTCCCTGCGTGAAAGGGCTTGAGGTGGCTGCAGTACGGCCTCTTTTTCTTTTTTATTATAAAACAGGACGCCTAGAAAAATCAAGACATTGTGGCGGAAAATTAGGGGATTTGTACATTTGCGGGTAAATTTGTGGTGGGGGAAGGACAGTGATGGCTCGAATCGCGATTTCCGGCGCAGGCTTTTTTGGGCCACAAAGTGGGTAGGGGTTGAAAAATCTTCCATGGGAGGTCTTGACAGATTGGGGTTAGTTATGATAAACTCTCCTTAGCTCGTTGGTTAGTTTAAATTAACTAACATCAAAAAGGGAGGCGGGAAGATGATGCCGTTGACAATGGCGAGAGTGGGGGAAGCGGTTACGATCCGCAAAATTTCCGGCAGGGACGAGGTGCGCCAGCATTTGGCGGAGCTGGGCTTTGTGGTGGACAGCGATGTGGCAGTGGTAAGCGAAATCGCGGGGAACCTGATCGTACAGGTGAAGGACAGCCGTATTGCCCTGGACAAGACGATGGCAAACCGGATTATGGTTTAAGGAAAAAGGCAGAAGGAGGAAGATGGAATGAAAACACTGAAGGATATCGGGGTGGGCGAAACAGCCACTGTGGTGCGGCTCCATGGAGAAGGGGCGGTGAAGCGCCGGATCATGGATATGGGGATCACCAAAGGGGTGGAGATCCTTGTCCGCAAGGTGGCCCCGCTGGGGGACCCCATGGAGCTGAATGTCCGGGGGTATGAGCTGTCCCTTCGCAAAGCGGATGCCCAGATGATCGAGGTTCAATAGTCCGGAGCGGCGGAGGGCCGCTATGATTTTCACTGTAGGTTAGCCAAAACTAACATTTGAAGGGAGAACATTTCAATGGAGATGAAAATTGCCTTAGCGGGCAATCCCAACTGCGGCAAGACCACCCTGTTCAACGCCCTGACCGGCTCCAGCCAGTATGTGGGCAACTGGCCGGGGGTCACGGTGGAGAAAAAGGAGGGCCGGCTGAAAGGCCGGAAGGATGTGGTCATTCAGGACCTGCCCGGCATCTACTCCCTGTCCCCCTACACCCTGGAGGAGGTAGTGGCCCGGAGCTATCTGGTCAACCAGAAGCCGGACGCCATCCTCAACATTGTGGACGGGACCAATTTGGAGCGCAACCTGTACCTGACGACCCAGCTCATGGAATTGGGCCTGCCGGTGGTGGTGGCGGTGAACATGATCGACCTGGTCCGGAAAAACGGCGATATCATTGACCTTGCCAAGCTGGGCAGCGCCCTTGGCTGCCAGGTGGTGGAAATGAGCGCCCTGAAGGGGGAGGGCGGAATGGATGCCGCCGAAAAAGCCATCACTCTGGCCCGGGACCATCAGGCAGGGGAACTGCCCCATGTCTTTACCGGCAGTGTGGAACACGCCCTGGCCCACATTGAGGAATCGATCCAGGGCAAGGTGGCGGATAGCTGCCTGCGCTGGTATGCCATCAAGGTGTTCGAACGGGACGAAAAGGTCATGGAGGAGCTGAACCTCCCCGGCGATTTAAAGGCCCATCTGGAGCAGCACATCGCTGACTGTGAAAAGGAGCTGGAGGACGACGCAGAGAGCATCATCACCAACCAGCGGTACGCCTACATCAACGGGGTGATGGCCAAGGCGGTGAAGAAAAAGGCGCCAAGGCACAGCCTGTCCGTCTCTGACAGGATCGACCAGGTGGTGACCCACCGGGTATTGGCCCTGCCCATCTTTATGGCGGTGATGTTCCTGGTGTACGCCTTAGCTATGGGCAGCTGGGGGATCTCGCTGGGCACCGCCGCCACCGATTGGGCCAACGACAGCCTGTTTGGGGACGGTTGGTTCCTGCCCTTCTCCGGTGCCGATGCAGACGGTTATAGCCAGGCCGCCGGCGCCTACCAGGAGGCTTCCGCCATTGTGGAGGCATACGAGGGGGGAGAGGCTGTTGCATATCTCTATGATGCCGATGCCGGTGAAGTCAGCACCCTGGCAGTTACACCGGAAAGCTACGCCAGCGCCCTTGCTGTGGAGGAACCCGATCCCTCTGCCTACGGGACCTGGATCCCCGGCCTGCCTGTGCTGGTGAAAGGTCTGCTGGAGGCCATGGGGGTCAGCGGGATATTGGCCTCCCTGATTCTGGATGGAATCGTAGGCGGTGTGGGCTCCGTCCTAGGCTTTGTCCCCCAAATGCTGGTGCTGTTCTTGCTGCTGGCTATTTTGGAGGATGTGGGGTATATGGCCCGGATCGCCTTTATTATGGACCGGGTCTTCCGGAAATTCGGCCTTTCCGGGAAGTCCTTTATTCCCATGCTGGTAGCCACCGGCTGCGGTGTTCCCGGCATTATGGCTTCCCGGACCATTGAGCAGGACCGGGACCGGAAAATGACCATTATGACCACCGGCTTCATCCCCTGCGGGGCCAAGATGCCCATTATCGCCCTGTTTGCCGGGGCGCTGTTCGGCGGCTCCGCCCTGGCAGCCACCTCCGCCTACTTCACCGGTGTGGCTGCGGTGGTGATCTCCGGCATTATGCTAAAGAAATGCAGAGCCTTTGCCGGGGAGCCCGCCCCCTTTGTTATGGAGCTGCCCGCCTATCACCTGCCCTCCGCAGGCAATGTTCTGCGCTCTATGTGGGAGCGGGGCTGGTCCTTTGTTCAGCGGGCGGGAACCGTCATCCTCCTGTCCACCATCGTCCTTTGGTTTCTCAGCAACTTCGGCTTCACGGAAGGGGGCTTCGGCTGGGTGGAGGACAGCGGCGCCTCCCTGTTGGCCGGGGCGGGCAGTGTGGTTGCAGTGATTTTTGCCCCCCTGGGCTTTGGTACCTGGCAGGCCGCCGTCGCCACCATCACCGGCCTGATCGCCAAGGAGGAGGTGGTCAGCACCATGCAGGTGCTCTACCCCGGTGACCTGACCGCCAATATCGCCATGACCTTCACCGCCGCCTCCGCAAGCTCCTTCCTGGTGTTCAACCTGCTGTGCGCCCCCTGCTTTGCCGCTATGGGTGCCATCAAGCGGGAGATGAACAACGCCAAATGGACCTGGGCCGCCATCGGCTATATGTGCGGCTTCGCCTATGGAGCATCCCTGATGGTCTACCAGCTGGGCGGCCTGCTCACCGGGGATGTCAGCTTCGGCCCGTGGACCGTGGCAGCCATAGCGACCCTGGCCGCCATGGTTTATCTCCTGGTCCGCAAAGGCCATCAGGAGGAACCCCGTTCCCGGCAGCTTAGCTCCGTGGCTGCCGTAAAACAACCAGATTTCGGGAGGGTATGATCATGACCGCTGTATGGGGAAATCTTGCCGTAATCGCACTGCTGGCCACCGCCGTAACCCTGGCCGCCCGCTCCCTGTGGAAATCCCATAAAACCCCCAAACACTGCACCGGCAACTGCGCCACCTGCCGCACCTGCCCCCCCACCCGCCGCCCCTAGCCCGCCAGAGGTCCCAAAGCCAATCCACTCCCGGCCCGCAGGCCTTAGCCGCGAAGCGGCCCCGCCGGAGGAACCAAAGCCGTTCCTCCATCCCCTCGCCGCCGTGCGGCGCTTGCCGCGAAGCGGCTCCGATTTTCGCCGCAGCGAAAATCACCTAATCCGGCCAACGAGCCTCCGGCCGCAAAAGCCCGGACGCTGGTAAGCGGTAGCACAAATCCAAGTTGCCAGCACACCCCAGCCGCCTGGCGCCATTTGCCGCGAAGCGGCTCCGCCGGAGGCACCAAAATCCCCCCCGGAGGGTTAGGGGGTCCACGGGGGGACTAGTCCCCCCGTGAGGCGCGCCGCCCCGAAGGGGCCTTTTGGACCTTCCGCAGAAGGTCCGCGCGCCCGACCCCTCGCCGGGGAGGCG
>JAAWEO010000199.1 GCA_022794295.1 Angelakisella sp.
CCGGAGGCTCGTTGGCCGGATAAGGTGCTTTTTTCTGCGGAAAAAAGCGGAGCCCTTCGGGCTAAGGCCGCTTCGCGGCTATGGCCTGCGGGCCAGGGGATGGGGCGGGGGATTATTCTTTTGTGTCGATCCCCAGGTAGATTCCATCACCTTCCCAAAGGTCCAGGGTTTCGTTGTTTTGCCAGGGTTTGGCGGAGACGGTTTGCCAGCGGAGGACGGTGAGGGTTCGGTCCAGCTCCACTTCCAGAGTTTGGCTTTCGG
This sequence comes from Angelakisella sp., assembly GCA_022794295.1. GTDB lineage: Bacteria > Bacillota > Clostridia > Oscillospirales > Ruminococcaceae > Angelakisella. The sequence continues at coordinate 262 of JAAWEO010000199.1, forward strand.
AGACGGGGATATCAAAGACGTAGTGTTCCCCTTCCAGGTAGACGTTGTCCGGGAGCTCCCCGTTTTTCAGCCGGGCCAGAAGCTCCTGGGCTTGGCAGTCGGCGGCGTAGTAGTCCTTTACCCCTTGGGCCGAGGCATCCGCCAGGCGCAGGTCGGCCTGGACGGTGGCCAGGCTGAGAAGGGCAAAGACGGTGAGGCAGAGCACAGCAAACACCACCAGCAGGGAGATCCCCCCTGTTGCCGGGGCGGAAAATCGCTCTTTCTCCCGGTTCATGAGGTCACCTCCTGCCAGGCTGTTTCCATTTCAAAGAGGACCTCCCCTTCCCATTCCACCTGGAGGGAGGCCTTTGCCAGGCCCGGAACCCCGGTGGGCACCGGTTTGGCGATCACCCGGAGGGGGCCCTCCCCTTCCAGGGAAAGCTCCGGGGCAGCGGGGTCGTAGGTCCCGCCAAGGGATGCGGCCGCCTTTTCCAGGGCCGTTTCGGCGGTTCCGCCCTGGTGGCGGATAACCTCTGCGGCGGTCTGGGAGAGAATGACCCCCTTGTCCCGGGCTTCGCTCCGCCGGGAAAGGCGGTCAGAAAGGGCAAAGGCCTGTAAGCAGAGGGCCGCCGCCAGGGCGAACACCAGCAGCATCACCATCTGCTCCATGAGCAGGAGAGGGGCTTTGCTTTTCATCAGGCCGCCCCCTTTCCGCTGCGCAGGGAGAGGGACAGCAGGCTGTCCCTGCCTCCGCTGGTGATCTTGGCCGTAAGAAGTCCGTCCTCCAGGGTGAACTCCATCCCATCCGCCGGGAGCAGCTTGGTCCCGTTTTCTGGGGAAAGAGCGGCATCCGGGGCGGAATACAGCTCCATCAGCCAACCGTCATACCAATAGACCCGGGTGATAAAGCCGCTTTTCTCCCCCAGGACCAGGGCCTGGGTCTCCCCGAAGGGGGCGACCTCCACCCCGGCGGCGGTATCCGCCTGGCGGACCCGGGTGGCTACATACTGGACACAGGTGCGGGTGTTGTAGGAAGCCTGGTCCCGCAGGGTGAGGCGCCGGTAGGCCCGGGCCCCGGTGAGAAGCACCGCCAGGACGCAGGCGGCAAAAAGGGCAAACAAAAGGAGCGCCAGCAGCCCGTCCATCCTGTGCCGGAGGCGCTTTTGGGCCCTCATGAGGCCCTCTCCAGAACGGTAATATCCGGCATGAGGTTTTCCCCCTCCACCTGGTATTTCACCGTGTATTTTGTTTCGTCAATCTGGATGCCATACCCCTTTGTCAGGTAGTCCAGGTCCGGGGGATAAAAGCCCTCGGCGGCATAGCAGGCCACGCACCCCCGGCGGAGGGTCTCCTCCAGGCGGCGGTAGGTCTCCTGGGCGCGGCCCTGGTCCAGGCTGTTCAGGGCGGCGGCGAAAAAGACCGCCGCCGCGGCAAGGACCAGGGGAAGAAAAAGTCCGGAAAGCAGGCCGGTTCCCTGTGATTTTCTTTTCATCGTCTCGTCACCCGATCGCCGCCATAATGTTCATCAGGGGCAGCATGACCGAAAGGAGGATCAGCCCCACCAGCAGGGAGCAGACCAGCACCAGGGCAGGCTCCACCCGGCTCACCAGGGCGTCCAGAGCGGCCTCCCCCTCCTCCGCGAGATCCTCCGCGATCTTAGCCATGGAACGATCACCGACGCCGCCCCGCTGGCCCAGCTCCAGCACACGGCACTGGCGGGGGGGCAGAAGGCTGCTTTCCCGGAGCGCCTCGCTCAGGTCCCGGCCCTCCTCCAGCAGGCGGGAGCAGTTCTGGCACCGGCGCTTGGCTCCGGCTTCCATCAGGTTTGCGGAAAGGTCCACCGCTTCCTCCACCGGCAGGCCGCTGGCCATCCCCATGGCGAGGGCTTGGGCCAGGCGGGCGGTGTTCAGCTGCCGGGCCACTCCCTTGTCCCCGTACCGCTCCTGCCACCACAGGGACAGCCTTTCACGAAGGGAAGGAAGAAAGGCGACCCCCAGGCCAAACAGGAGAAGCAGCAGGAGGATCCCCCCCAGGACCGGCACGGCACGCTCCAGGCCCCGGCCCAAGGCCAGCAGCCCCCCGGCCACCCCGGTAAGGCGTCCCCCCAGGGAGGCGTAAACATCATCAAAAACAGGGAGGACCTTCACCAGCAGCACCCCGATGACCACCAGCATTAAGGCCAGCATCACAGCAGGGTAAAGAACGGCGGAGCGGACCCGGCGGCGGAGGCGGACCCGGTCCTCGTAGTAACCGGCCAAGGAGGAAAGGGCCTCCTCCACGCGGCCGGTCTGCTCCCCCACCTCCACCAAGCCGCAAAGATAGGCCGGGAAGGCTCCACTCTCCTTCAGGGCGTCAGAGAGGGTGGAGCCCAGGTCTGCCTTCTGGGCCAGGGCGGCGAGAAGTCCGTCCTCCTTTTCCTCCTCCGCCAGAAGGGCCAGGGCATCCCCGGTGGAGACCCCGGCGTGGAGGAGCAGGGAAAGCTGGGTGCAGAAAAAAGCGGTATCCTCGTCGGTAAAACGAATGGTTGTCATGGGGGCCACCCTTCTTAGTAGAGATACTTTACGGTGTAATTGCTTCCGTCACCGATATACTGGAGGATCGCCTCGTCACCGTTGCCGGAGGAGGCGAAGGTGGGGTCCATCCGCTGCCAGTTGGTGCCGTCGAAGAAGATCACGCCATCCACCCAGCCGGTTTCCTCGGTCCAGACACTGACCCAGGCGTGGTAGGCAGTTCCGGCGTAGCCCACCACCAGCTTGGTGGGGACTCCCTGGCTGCGGAGCATCCCGGTCATCAGGGCGGCGTAGTCAAAGCAGATACCAGTTTTAGAGGCCAGGACAGCATCCAGGTCGGGGAGGTATCCGCTTTGGACGGTGGCCGCCTTCTGCTGGTCATAGGTCAGGTTGCCCACCACAAAATCATAGATCAGCCGCACCTTCTCCAGGGGCTCGGTGGTATTGGCAGTAAGATCCGCAGCCTTCTGGATGGAGGCGGTGGCTCCGGCGTAATTCACATACTGGTTGGGCCGGAGGAAGGGGGCAAACTCGTCCTGGAGGGCGACGGTAAAATTGGCGGCGGTCAGCACGGCATACTTCTTCGCCTCCACATTCTGGAGGGCACGGACCACATAGCCGCCATTGCCATCAGAGAGGGGGAAGGTGGTCCAATCGCCGGGGGTAAGATTATAGGTATAGGTGGTAGCGGGGCCCACCACCTGGACCTTCAGGCGGCTGGTGCTGGCATCGGGGAAGCGGACCATAACATAGCCGTCCTGGATATTGGAATAATCAATCTCGGCGCCGCCGCCGGATTCCACGGCGGTACCGGAGGCCACGGGGAGGAGCTGGGAATCCACTGCCGGTGAGCCGGCAAGGGGCACCATAACAGCATCCTCAGGGACCTTCACCTGGCTCACATAGGCAACGGGGTCACCCTCCCTGGGCAGCTGGCTGGAGCCCTGGGTGGGTTCGTTTTGGGACTGAGAGGGGGATTCGGGCTGGGGGGCGGGGGATTCGGGGGCAGCGGCGGGGGCGGTACAGGCGGTCATAAGGGCCAACGCCAAAGAGAGAGCGGCGGTGCGGAAAGACTTTTTGTTCATTGGAAAAGAGGACTCCTTTCTTTCGCTCCGAATGTGTTTTGTGTTTCCATTTATTTTACCACAGCAAGAGAAGATTTTCAACTGCCGATTTCAGCCCCTACCCGGCGCTGCGCGCCTTAACGCTGTGCGGGAGCTTGGTGGGTGCCTGGAGTCATAACGAGTACAGGGCGGGACGATTCCCCGGCCTTTGACGGACGGGGGGGCGGGCGAGGTTTCTGCCAGCGCAGCACCATGCCTGAAGCCCAACGCCCAGTACCGGGTAGCCTTTCTGTCACCGGACATCAGTCCGGTCCGGGTCCAGGGCGGACAGCGCCTGGTCGCCCGCCGCAGCGGGC
>JAAWEO010000200.1 GCA_022794295.1 Angelakisella sp.
GCTCCCGCTTACCAGCGTCCGGGCTTTTGCGGCCGGAGGCTCGTTGGCCGGATAAGGTGCTTTTTTCTGCGGAAAAAAGCGGGGCCCTTCGGGCTAATGCCGCTTCGCGGCTAGGGCCTGCGGGCCAGGTTGGAGCGGCTTTGGTGCCTCCAGCGGAGCCGCTTCGCGGCTAATGGCTAAGGGCGGGGGTGGATGGGGGCTTTTTGTGATTTTGCTGGGGTGGGTTGGTGGCTACTCTTGACAAAAACGGCGGGGGCCTTTACCATAAAAGTACTACAGTATTGGAGGGGTCTTTTATGGGGACTGCGGTCCATTCTATCCGGGGAGAGCTGGAGGTTGTGCGGCCTTTTGTGGACCGGGTGATTTCGGGATGTTATTCGTGCTATTCGGAAGAAGATATCCGCAATGCGGAAAAGCGGCTGGGGATCGCTTTGCCTGCGCCGGTCCGGGAGCTTTACGAGCTGATGGCTGATCTTTTGATTGCGGAGCTTTCTCTGACCCCGCTGGAGCTGCTCCATTGGGAGCAGGACTTCCTTGGATTCTTTGAATCCCCTGACGATAGTCTTGCACTGGGGATCCGGAAGGGGGATGATCACAACCAGCTTTACCAGTGGGAGCTCCATGACCCGGAGGAGGAATCCTATGACTACTGGGATGAATTTACCGAGCTCTGCGAAGAAGGGGACCGGAAAGGAAGGCAAAAGCTGGCCCGGCGGTGCTGCGCCTATTGGAAAGGCATCCACCGCCGCTACCCAGACTTTATGCCCAATGCCAAAAAGCTGGAGTACAAAGCCCCGTACAACTGTGCTGTGGACGCCTACGGGTTGTTTTTGACCCTCCTTGCCGCCAACGAGGCCTACGAGAGTTTCCAAAGAGAGCATTCTGACTTCTCTGTCCTTTTGCGGTATGATCTTGACTACTCCGGCGAAAGGATTCCGGGGGATGACGGGAGTCTCCGCATCCCGGAGGAATACTTTTTCCGCCTGCACCAAAGGATCACCCAGGAGTTTACTCCCCTGTCCTCCCGGCCCCAGCTTCTGGCCCTGGAGACCCCAGGCCTGCAAATGGCCTACCGCCATCGGGAGCAGCAGAAGCTGCTTTTAATGTGGGACTGGGACACAGCCCTGACCCTGCTGACCCTTGATCCCCAAACCTGCGGCCTTCCGGAAATACTTCAGGATTAGGCCCAAAGTCCTTGGGATCACTACAGCATCAATCGAAACGGGAGAGGCGCGGTTGTCCTCTCCCGTTTTCAACTAAACTGGGGATGATGGGCGGCTTCCCGCTTTTCTCCCCTTTATCATTCATCTGGTCATTTCAGTTCCTTCTTTTCCAGGACCCGGACCGACGTCAGGAAGGAAACCACCAGGGCCACAGCTGTTAACAGGATCCCTCCCAGCAGAAACCCCTCCAGGGTGACCTCCAGGGTGACCTCCAGCCGGGACGCCTTTTCCGTAAATCCCGGGATAAATCTCAGCCCCAAAACCAGCAGGACGGAGGGAATCCCATAAAAGGCCAGCATGAGGAAGCGGCTTTTCTGGGCCCCGAAGCGGTAGTAACAGGGCAGCACCACCGCTGCCCCTATCATTCCCACCAGGATAGACCAGGCAAAGATCACCAGGTCCTCCAGGGAATACCGCCGCCCCTGGAAAAAGGTAATCCCCACAGTTAGAGCCAAAGAAAGCAGACTGCCTGCCGCAAACAGCAGGAATGCCGTAATGTATTTGGCCCCTACGATCTGCCGGCGGGAAACGGGCAGGATGGCGGCATACCGGTCCCAATGGTAATACTCGTCGTAGCTCATGGTGGAAATAAGGATGCTCACCACCATAACCGAAATAAAGAAATCGGAAAAATGGGAATTGCCTGCGGTGGTGTAGATGCCATTAAACAGCAAAATGACGACCACCATATAGATCAGCGTTTTTTTCAAGGTGAAGAAATCCTTCAGAATCAGCCCGGTCATTTCTTCTCTCTCCCTTCCCGCACAAAATAGAGGATGATCTCTTCCAAATTGGCCCGGTCCACAAGAAAGTCCGGATATTTTCTTGCCGCCGCGGCCTTGTCACGCACCAGCCCTTCAAAGCCGTGGCCGGTCTGGGTAAGGCCAATGGCATCCCCGGGGGCCACCTCCCCCATTCGGGCGGCGGGGCCCTTCAGCACCCCATAGGTCTCCACCAGGGTGTCCTTTTCCTCTGTGAGCAGCGTTTTGCCATGGTCCACAAATGTAATGTAGTCCGCCACCTTTTCCAGGTCGCTGGTAATATGGGAGGACAGCAGAACGCCGTGGTCCTCCTCCTGGATAAACTCCAGGAACAGGTCCAGCACCTCCCCCCGGACGATGGGGTCCAGACCGCTGGTGGGTTCATCCAAAAGGAGCAGCTTGGGATGGTGCCCCATAGCCGCCGCAATGGAAAGCTTCATCTTCATCCCCCGGGAAAAATCCTTGATGCTTTTTGCTTCCGGCAGGTCCAGCCGCCGGAGCAGGCTTCGGAAATAGGGGTGATCCCACCGGGGGTGGAGCTTTCCCAAAACGGAAGCCATCTGGTTGGGACAAAGGGTCTCCGGGAAGGAGCATTCGTCAAAGACCACCCCGATCTCCTCCCGAAGGGCGGGCTGGCGGTTCAGGTCCCGGCAGCCCAGGATCTCCATTTCACCGCCATCCGGTTCGGCCAATCCCAGCAGCAGCCGCATCACTGTAGATTTCCCAGCCCCATTGGCTCCCACCAGTCCCATAATACAGCCCTGGGGCATCTGGAAGGTCATATCCAGGTGAAAACCGGGGTACTCCTTTCGCAAACTTGTTACAGATAGTATATTTTTCATATTCGATCCTCCTTGTATCACACGCAATCCCAACATGGCGATTCTTTTCTCTAATTCGGGCAGCTGCTCTCTTGCCGGAAGAAGCCCAGAAATCCTCTTAAAGCTTCGATTACAATAAGTATATTTCATCTTTTTAGTCCGAATCGTACCATTTTTTCAGCTGCTCCATCAGTTCCTCCCAGGGAATCGCAGCCTCCCGAGCAATGGCCGCCGCAGCCTTCAGGTGGGTCTCCAGCTTTTCCTTCTGTTCCCGCCGGACCTCTCCGGCCCCGGGGTGAGCAGCAAAGCTGCCCTTCCCGGCCACCGAGACCAGGTAGCCCGCCTGCTCCAATTCCTCGTAGGCCCGTTTGGTGGTGATCACACTGACCCGCAGATCCTTGGCCAGCTGCCGCATAGAGGGAAGGACCTCCCCCTCCTGAAGCTCCCCGGTTTGAACCAGGCGTTTCATCTGCCGGACGATCTGCTCGTAAAAGGGTTCCCCGCTGCTATTGTTCAGAATAATGTCCAACCCTTCACCTCCTTGCAGAACTGTATATATCGTATATATACGATATCACGTTTATATAACGCTGTCAAGTACCCCGGAATAGTTTTTTGCAAACAAAAACAGCCCCCTTCGGCCAGAAAGAGGCTGTTTTTCTGTTTGAAGAAAAGGTATCACTTTGCAAGCTGGAGGATCCCGTACAGAATAGGAAAAGCGCCCACCGCCCCGAAAGAGACACCGATGTAAACCATAAAGTGGTTCAAATCCGCTTCGATCTCCCGCCATTCCTGGTCCTCGGGGGGCGGAATGCGCCGGAGGCGGTCCCACAAGCTCATGCCCAAATAAATTCTCGGCGGGTAGGCAGAAGGGAGATAGCTTTTCTTAACCTGCCTGGTTTCATAGGGGTAGTGCTTCTCCAAATAGCACCTGGCAGCAAAGTCCTTATACTTGGCAGCAGCCATGACAAAGAGCCAGTAAACAAGAAGGAAGGGAAGCAGCGCAAAATCCGAAAAAGGAACCCCAAACCCCTTTGAGAGGACAAGAGGAAAGAAAAACCAACAAACCAAAATAACCCAGTATTTTGCCATAGAGCAAGCCTTTTTCCGTTTCCCCTTCACCCACACCACCCCCTGGCAACAGTATACCGGTTATCCCGCAAGCTGTCAATCACACAGAGCTTTTGGCAGCCCACGCCAAAACCTTACCCAACCTGCCGCCGCGCAGCATTTGCCGCAAAGCGGCTCTAGCCCGAAGGGCTCCGCTTTTTTCCGCAGAAAAAAGCACCTTATCCGGCCAACGAGCCTCCGGCCGCAAAAGCCCGGACGCTGGTAAGC
>JAAWEO010000201.1 GCA_022794295.1 Angelakisella sp.
CCGTGGGCCCCCTAACCCTCCGGGGGGGATTTTGGTGCCTCCGGCGGAGCCGCTTCGCGGCAAATGGCGCCAGGCGGCTGGGGTGTGCTGGCATCTTGGAATTGTGCTCCCGCTTACCGGCGTCCGGGCTTTTGCGGCCGGAGGCTCGTTGGCCAGATAAGGTGCTTTTTTCTGCGGAAAAAAGCGGAGCCCTTCGGGCTAATACCGCTTCGCGGCTAATGGCCTGCGGGCCAGAGGTTGGAACGGTTTCGGTGCTTCCGGCGGAGCTCTGCGGGGTTTTGAATAGGCTTGATCGGAAACGTTTGGCTGTTCCTTTTTTGCGGCTATGCTGCTTATGTTTATGATCCACGATACCACGAAAGGAAGGATATCCCTTATGACTGATCTTCAGAAAACCATTGCCAAAGATCTTCTCTCTATCAAAGCTGTTTTCTTCCGGCCCGAAGAGCCCTTCATCTGGGCCAGCGGCATCAAAAGCCCTGTTTACTGTGACAACCGCCTTACCCTTTCTGCCCCCAAGGTCCGGGAGGATGTGGAAAACGGTCTTGCCCAGCTGATCCGGGAGCATTACCCCCAGGCCGAGGCACTTATGGGCACCTCCACTGCCGGTATTGCACATGCTGCCATTACTGCCCACCTGATGGGCCTCCCTATGGGCTATGTTCGCGCCGGAGCCAAGGACCACGGCCGAAAAACCCAGATCGAGGGGCGTCTGGAGCCTGGCCAGAAGGTGGTGGTCGTGGAGGACCTTATCTCCACTGGCGGCAGCGTTATCGAGGTGGTGGAGATCCTCCGGGAGGCCGGGGCGGAGGTCCTGGGCATTGTCAGCATCTTCACCTACGGGATGCAGAAGGGCCTTGACCGCCTGGCTGCCGCCCAGGTGGAAAACCACAGCCTGACAGGGTTTGATGTTATCGCCCAGATCGCCGCCGAGGAAAACTACATCCGTCCCGAGGATGTGGCCCGGCTTATCGCCTTCCGGAACAACCCCTCGGACGAAAGCTGGATCGGCAGGTAAGGGAGGACAAGGAAGATGCGTCACCTTTTAAACATTCTGGAGCTTTCGGTGGAGGAAATCGACCGCCTGATTGCCACCGCTGATGACATTATGGAAACCCCGGCGAAGTACGAAAACGCCTGCGCCGGGAAGATCCTGGCTACCCTTTTTTTCGAGCCCTCCACCCGCACCCGCCTCAGCTTTGAATCGGCCATGCTGGGCCTGGGCGGCAGGGTCCTGGGCTTCTCCGACTCCTCCTCCAGCTCCGCCAAAAAAGGGGAAAGCGTGGCTGACACCATCGCTGTAGCCAGCGCCTACGCCGATATTATCGCCATGCGCCATCCCAAGGAGGGGGCCCCCCTGGTGGCCTCCCTTCACTCCCGGGTGCCTATTATCAACGGGGGGGACGGAGGACACTGGCACCCCACCCAGACCCTTACCGACCTTCTTACCATCCGCCACGAAAAGGGCCGCTTTGATGGCCTCACCGTGGGCCTTTGCGGCGATCTGAAGTTCGGCCGCACCGTTCACTCCCTCCTTGAGGCCCTCTCCCGCTATCCCGGGGTCCGCTTTGTCCTTATTTCCCCCCGGGAGCTGGAGCTCCCCCCGGTGGTCCGGGAGGAGTGCATCGACAAAAGGGGCATTCCCTGCAAAACCTGCCGCTCCCTGGAGGAGGCCATGGGGGAGCTGGATATCCTCTATATGACACGCATCCAGCGGGAACGCTTCGCCAGCGAGGAGGAGTACCAGCGGCTGAAGGACAGCTACATCCTCACCCCGGAAAAGCTCCAGGCGGCCAAGGCGGATATGATCGTTATGCACCCCCTCCCCCGGGTCAACGAGATCGACGTCCAGGTGGATGACGACCCCCGGGCCTGCTACTTCCGCCAGGCCTACTACGGGCGGTACATCCGTATGGCCCTGATCCTTATGCTGCTGGCGGAAAGCGGAGCGGGCAAGGGTGTCCCCGACAAGGCACGGCCCCGCCTCCCGGAGAGCCTTCTCCCCGGCGGCAGCTGCCAGAATCCCCACTGCATCACCACCACCGAGCAGGGCCTGGAGCAGCGGTTCACCCGGACAGAGGCCGGGGAGTACCGGTGCTTCTACTGCGAGCACAAGGCAGAATAAAGCACAGAAAAACGCCGCTGGCCTTCTGTAGAAGCCGGCGGCGTTTTTATTTGGGTCAAGACCCTGGGTGCAGGCTGTGGAGCCGCACAAGGGAAAGCTCCGAAGGGGCAGGCGGGGCGAGCGGTTGGCAGCTGCTCCCTACCCGTGCAGTCCCCCGGACTGCCGGTCCATATTCTCCACGATAATGTCGTGGATATCCCCCAGGGAGGCGCAGTATTCCAGCACCTTCCAGGGGAGGTTGGTGTGGTAGTGGAGCTTGATGAGCTCCTCGTCCCCCACCACTAGCAGGCAGTCCCCGGGGATGTTTTCCAGCAGATAGTCGTGGATGACATCTTCGTCCAGGTCAGTGCCCTCGATGAGCAGCTGTGTGTCAAAACGGTATTCCAGCATGATATAAGCCTCCTTACTTTTTTGCAGCGGATGTGCCCTTTTCCCGCAGGTAGGTGGATTCCAGATCGGCCAGGTGGAGCTTTACCGCCAGGGGGTACTTTTCGTAGGCCTGGCTGATGGCAAAGCACCCGCCCCGGGCGGCGTCGTCAAAGCCCCCCATGTGCCAGCGGATGGCGGTGGCCTCGGCGGGCTTCAAACGGACAAACCGCTCAATGAGAAAAACGCTCTTTTCCCCGTGACCATAGGGGAAGCTGTCCTCCACCATATAGTATGGCTGCTTTTCCCACTGACCAGTCTGCTCGTTTTTCACATTCCGGGTAGAGACCTTGTAGTACTGTGCCTTGCACAGGTCGTGGAGCAGGGCGCAAAGAGCAAAGCTTTCCCGGCTGTCCTCCCCCTCTGTAAAATGCTTTTCCATCATCACATCGTAGACGCTCAGGCTGTGCATCACAAGCCCGGAGGCGCAGGCGCAGTGGTACCGGGTGCTGGCGGGGGCGGTGAAGAAGTCGGTGCCCTCCAGCCAGTCCAGCAGCTTGTCGGAGCCCTCCCGGGTGACCTCCCGGCGAAAAATCTCCAGAAACCGTTCCTTGTAGTCCATAAGAATCCTCCTGTCAGTGGAAAATCAGGGTCAAAACACCGTAGATCACCGGCTGGTGAACAAGGTAGATGACCATGGTGTGGCTTCCGATCCAGGCCAGCCGGGGCAGATGGCTTTGGTAGCAGAGCTCCGGCAGCTTTCCGGCCCGGACCCACCGTCCGAAAAAGCTCCCGGCCAAAAAGAGAAAGCCCCAGGGCATCAGGGGGTAGTAATCTGCCGAGGAGATCCCTGCACAGGCGAAGCCCAGGGGGTACAAAAGGGGTTGGTTGTACAGAAAGCCGGGGAGATACACCGTCACCCCCAGCACCCGGATAAAGCCGGAGTAGATGGGCCAGGTGAGAAGGAAAAGCAGCGCCGCCCCCACAAGGCCCGGCAAAGTGGGGATCCTTTTCAGCACCGGCTCCAGCAGGGCGTAAAGCATCATCATGGAGCCGAAAAAGTGCAGAATGCCAAAGAGGATAAACTGGGAGGGGATCACCAGCCCGGTGACAAGGGTCAGCACCATTCCCAAGCCGAAGGTCCGCAACCCCCGGCGAAGGTTGCTGCGGGCGTAGTGGCAGGAGATGCCGGAGATCACGATCAGGGACCCTGCCATAGCATTGCGGATGCCGTTCATCCAGTCAGAGAACATCCAGGGGATGCCCACCGGAAAGATCACTGCCAGATCGTACAAAAGGTGGTAAAGGGAGATGCCGATGATCAGCACCCCCCGGAGCTCGTCCATCAGGTGGACCCGCCGGGGTTTCTGTGGCTCCATAGGCACCCTCCTCCTTCTGAAAAAGAACCCCATCCGCACGAACGAATGAGGCTTTTTCCGGTTGATTTTTCAGCCCCGGGGGCAAGCCGCCGGGACAGGAAGCTTTTTCATCTTTATTATAGCCAAAAAGAGGGGAAAAAGCAACTCTTTTTTGCGGGGGGGGAGTGGCCACAGAGCGAAGTTAAAGGAAGTCAACAAGAGCAAAGGGGATTTCTCCTTTGGGATGGTGAAGGCGATAGTTGTATTTGGCAATACCAAA
>JAAWEO010000202.1 GCA_022794295.1 Angelakisella sp.
TGCCGCGGCCTATATGGAAAGTTGCTGCCTCATGCAGGAGTATTTCGCCCGCTGCGGCGGTCGACCAGGCGCTGTCCGCCCTGGACCCGGACCGGACTGATGTCCGGTGACAGAAAGGCTAGCCAGTACTTGTCCCAGCGCCTGCCTCAGGCTGTCGTCCATATGGCTGTCGCCCCGCAGGGCAGCACAAACCCCGTCTCCTCCACCGAAAGCCCAATTTCATCCGCACTTACCTGCCCCCCGGAATACCGCCTTCCAACCGTTACCCCCAAAATGTATGCCATCACCGACGGCGATAACCCCGTGGTGTAGGAATTGACCCCAAAGAACAGCGGCGACTCCGTCAGTACCCCGGCGCAAAGCTCCACCAGCCCGTATACACTGTCCTCCAGCTTCCATACCTCCCCCCCAGGCCCCCGGCCATAGGAAGGCGGATCCATAATCACCGCGTCGTAAAGGCTCCCCCGCCGGATCTCCCGCTCTACAAACTTCCGGCAGTCGTCCACGATCCACCGAATGGGCTTGTCCGACAGCCCGGAAAGCCCCTGGTTCTCCCGGGCCCAGGCTACCATCCCCTTGCTGGCGTCCACATGGCAGACACTGGCCCCGGCAGCGGCACAGGCCAGGGTGGCCCCCCCGGTGTAGGCAAACAAATTCAGCACCCGGATGGGCCGCCCCGCCCCCCGGATCAGCTCCCCGAACAGGTCCCAGTTTACCCCCTGCTCCGGAAACAGCCCCGTGTGCTTAAACCCCGTGGGGCTGATCTTGAACCGCAGGGTGTCCCGGTAACCGATGGTCCAGAACTCTTTCATCTTTCCCCGCAGCTCCCACTCCCCGCCCCCCTTGGAGGAGCGGTGGTAGTGGGCGTTGGCACGGCCCCAGGCCGGCCCCCGTTCGGTCCGCCAGATCACCTGGGGGTCGGGGCGAATGAGGGTGATGTCCCCCCACCGCTCCAGCTTTTCCCCGCCGCTGGCGTCCAGCACCGCAAAGTCCTGCCAGCCATCCGCCACCCTCATGACAGGGTCTCCCGGATGGCCTTTACAATGCGGTTGGCAATATCGGTGATCTGCCCCTGGTCGGGGCCCTCCACCATCACCCGGATCAGGGGCTCGGTGCCCGAGGGCCGGATAAGCACCCGGCCGGCTCCCGCCAGCTCCTCCTCGCAGGCCCGCACCGCGGCGGAGATCTCCAGGCTTTCTGCCAGCCCCGCCTTCATGTCCACTGTGGCCTCCATGTTCACCAGCACCTGGGGCAGGATCGTAATGACCCCTGTCAGCTCGCTGAGGGGCTTGCCGGTGGCCTTCATCACCTCCATCAGCTGCACCGCGGAAAGCTGTCCGTCCCCGGTGGTCATAAAGTCGGTGAAGATAATATGCCCCGACTGCTCCCCGCCGATGTTGTACCCCTCTGCCAGCATGGTCTCCAGAACGTACCGGTCCCCCACCTTGGTGGTCTTTACGGTGATGCCGCTGTCCCTTGCAAAGTTCATGAAGCCGTAGTTGCTCATAACGGTGACCACAGCGGTGTCGCGGCGGAGGGTTCCCTTCCGCTTCATCTCGGTGGCGAACACGGCGATCATCTGGTCCCCGTCCACCAGGTTCCCCTTCTCGTCCACTGCAAGGCACCGGTCGGCGTCCCCGTCAAAGGCCACCCCCAGGGCATAGCCCCCGGCCTTCACCCGCTCCCGCAGGGCTTCAATGTGGGTGGAGCCGCAGTCCCGGTTGACATTCACCCCGTCCGGCTCCTGGCAGAGGATATCGGCCTCGGCCCCCAGCAGGGCAAAAAGGTCCCCGGCGGTGCGGCTGGCGCTGCCGTTGGCACAGTCCACCAGCACCCTCAGCCCGCCCAGGGGCTTTTCCCCGGGGATCGTCCCCGCCAGGTGCCGGACATACTCCCCGGCCAGGTCGTCCCGGCAGGTGTGGCGGCCGATCTCTCCGGCCTCCGCCTTGTGCATAGGGATGGCGTCGTCCAGGATCATGTCCTCGATCTCTGCTTCCTCGGCGTCGGTGAGCTTATACCCCCGGGGCCCAAAGACCTTGATGCCGTTAAACTGGAAGGGATTGTGGCTGGCCGAGATCATCACCCCGGCGTCCATCTGGTGGGCCACAGTAAGGTAGGCCACGGCGGGAGTGGGGACCACCCCCAGGGAGACACAGTCCACCCCGCCGGCGCAGAGCCCTGCCACCAGTGCGGCCTCGATCATATCCGAGGAAAGGCGGGTATCCTTCCCAATAAAGACCCGGGGCTTCCGTTCCCTCCCCAGGCGCTCCCCCAGGACGGTAGCCAGGGCCTGGCCCACCTGGGCGCTCCGCTGGATGGAGAGATCCCGGTTTGCCACCCCCCGGATCCCATCGGTCCCAAATAATCTTCCCATAGTAATTACCTCCGTATCAAAGCTGATATGCTATCTTATGGCAAAGCCGGATTTTTGTGAAAAACCGGTCTATCATTAGGCTAAAAACAGGATCTCGCCGCTGGGGAGGAAGGAAAGCAGGTAGGGCGGACGCCCGTACCGGTCCTCCGGCTGGAGCTCCTTTGGAAGGGGCAGATACAGCCCGGTCCCGTCTGGCGCAGCGGCAAAATAGGGGGTGTATCCCCGGGAGGCATCCACCGGGAAGGCGGGAGCACTTTGGGGTTCGCCCAGAAGGATCTCTCCCCCGTCCGCCGGGTCCCAGATGGCCTCCCGATAGCTCTCAAAGGCCCGCTTTCCCCGGGGCTCCATCACACTGCGGATCACGAAGGTCCCATCCTCCCCCAGCTTGTCCAGCCAGGTGTCCTCAAAATAGCCCCGGCCCTTTTCCTCCCCCGGGGGCACAGGGTCCCCTGTCAGGGCCAGGGGGCCGCTTGCCAAGGACGTCAGCTTGTCCCCGTTGATGTCGTAGGCCATCAGGCGGAAAACCTCCTGCTCCCAGTCGTCCTCGGTGTAGTAGAGCACCCCTTCCCGGATTTGGTAGGGATAGGCGGCAATGGGGATATCGCCGTTTTTCCCCGGCCTGCGGGACAGGATCCTTCCGGTCTCAAGGTCCCAGGTGATCCAGTCGCTTTCCCCTTCGCCGGAAAGGTGGCCCAGCACCGCCTTTTCTTCCTCCCACCAGATGCAGTCGGCGCTCCATTGGCCGCCCTCCACCCCCAGGGGAGATTCCAGCTCCAGAAAGCGGGCGGTGGCCGAGAGCTCCTTGCCGTTGTCCTGGAGGTCATACAGATGCAGGTGGTTGTTCCCCGGTGTTTCTGTATCGCAGACCGCCTGGTAAAGGACGGTGTCCTCGTCCACAAAGCAGTAGCCCCTGCTCCACTTTACAGGGAACCAGTGGGCTTGATCCCAGCTTCCATAGGGGGCCTCCATGGTTCGGGAGAGATTCGCCAGGCGGTCCCTCTTGATATCGTAGACCGACAGGGCCACTGCCTCCGGGCTGGGGGCCCCGTCCCAGCTGGAAAGGAGCAGCCGGTTCCCCGAGGGGCTGGCGCTTTCCAGCTCCCGGCCATTCCAGAACTCATTTTCCCGCACTGTGCGGATGGCCCCGGTCTCCGGCTCCATGGCGTAGAGGGTCAGACGGTGGCCGCCGTAATAATACCCGCTCGTTCCCGCCAGGTCCCCCGGCCTTTCCGGGGCCTCCTGGGGCAGGGCACTTTCCGGAGCCGGGTCCTCCGGTTCGGGCTCCGGCTGGCTGACGCTCTCCGGCGGCTCCGGCGCAGCTGCCGGGGAGGAGCTTTCCGGTGCGGCAGCACACCCCGCCGCCAGACAGAGGGCCAGCAGCAAAGGGAGCAATCGGTTGATTTTCATAGCAAAGTCTCCTTTCGTGTCCCAATCATGGGTATTTCTAAAACTCGGTCACCAGGACCAACAGGCGGCCATCCGGCAGGGTGGTCAGCAGTTCCACCACTTCCCACGCCTCCGGGAAAACCGGCTCCGGCTGAATCTCTCCAAATTCCACCGGCCCGCCCCTGACGGTTCCAATCCCCGCCGCCATGCAGCGCTTGCCGCGAAGCGGCTCTCGCCGGAGGCACCAAAGCCGTTCCCACTGGCCCGCAGGCCATTAGCCCGAAGGGCTCCGCTTTTTTCCGCAGAAAAAAGCACCTTATCCGGCCAACGAGCCTCCGGCCGCAAAAGCCCGGACGCT
>JAAWEO010000203.1 GCA_022794295.1 Angelakisella sp.
CCCTCGAAAGCTGGAAACTCTTTATGCAGTGGTAGAAGTCTTTGTTGCTGCTTATAATCGCTTTGGTATTGCCAAATACAACTATCGCCTTCACCATCCAAAAGGGGAAATCCCCTTTGCTCTTGTTGACTTCCTTTAACTTCGCAATGTGGCCACTCCCCGGCCTGACAGTCTCTTGCCACTCCAAATTTTTCATGCTACAATAAATGAAAAACACACTCCGGGAGGTTTTGCTTATGGACGAGCTGTTCTATCAGCGCATTGAAACATGGCAGGAGGCCGGTGAAAGCCAGCAGATCATCGATTGTATCCGCCTTATCCCCCCGAAGGACCGGGACTACCGCCTGACCAGCGCCCTGGCCCGGGCTTATCTGGACATGGAAAGCGGGGAGTACCTGGAGGAGGCCCTTTCCCTTCTTCTTGGACTGGAGGAGGAGGGGCGGGAGGACCCTGTTTGGTATATCCGTGTGGGGGGTGTCCACGCCAGGCTCCTCCATGAAAAGGAGGCGGAGGAGTGGTTTCAGAAGGGGTTGGCCCTGATGGAGCCCGGCAGCGACCGGTACCGGGAGGAGGAACAGCAGTGCCGGCGGATCCTCCAGTTCTGCCGCAGCGAGCTGACCCGGCGGGCGGCCCAGGAACGGTATCAGGATTCCCTGGACCCGGAAAAGGCCCTGGACTATGTGGTAAACGGCCTTCTGCACGGCGGGCTCCAGACGGAGACCCAGGTGGAGGGACACACCGTGCTTTTGCCGGAGTACGGCATCCGCATCCTGCCCGAGGTGGAGGATATAAAGCCCCGGGGGGCGGTCCTCAACTTCTGGCTGGAGGCCCCCCAGTGGGGGAAGCGCCTCTTTGAGTGCTCGGCGGGGATGGGCGGCACCCCCGGCCAGGCCCTGGGGATGGCCGCCGGGTCCTTCGGCTTCTCCTTTGTGGAGGGGCTTATTCGGATGGAAAGCCAGGAGGATCCCCGGGAGGTGGAATCCACCCTTGCCGGACAGGTCCACAAATGGGACCTTTACCCCAGCAACATTGTGGGGATGGGCGCCTGTCCCCAACCCGAGGGCCAGGTCTGGTGGGATGCCCTTGGGGAGGACCTGATCAAGCGCCTGGGGAACCAGCGCCTTTGCTATGTAAAGATCTACGGGGCAAAGATCAACGGGGAGGTCACCGGGGAGTGCCGCATTGACGACATAAAAAGCGAGGAGCTTAGCGAGAAGGTGGCCCGGCTGGTAGAAACCTGGGAGGACGTCCCCTTTGCCTCCCAGAAGCAGTTCTTTTTCCTGCGCCAGCGGGAGGAGACCCTCCTCCCCTACCGCTATGAGGGGGATGAGGGACAGGAGCGCCTCCGCCAGGGGATCATCGAGGGGGTAAGGCTGTTCCATGCCTGCCGTACCGAGGCGGATTTCGACGGCTTTTCCCACCGCCTGACCCAGCGGATCGGGGACGGAACCCTGGCGGCGGAGTGCCTTACCTTTTTGCCGGAGCTTTGCGCCGGAAACGCCTTTCCCCAGCTTCCCGCAGCGGAGACGGTGGAGATCTGCCGGGACGGGCTCCCCAAGGAGCTGGTGTATAAGAACCAGCTGGCGGACTACTACCCCCTGTGGAATGTCTTTTGTGAGACGATGCGCAGCGGGATATTCGGGGACGAGACGAACCAGATCTACCAGCAGCTTGTGGGCTACAGCTCCACCTACCAGGTGATCTGCCAGCTGAAAAAAGGCGGCTCCCGCCTGGAGGAGTGCCGCCTGACCGCCCTGCTGTGCCAGGTGGACAGCGACTTCGAGATCCGGTAGGCACTGCACCATATAAAAAGGCACCCCTCTGATCCAAAAATCAGAAGGGTGCCTTTGTGTTGCTCCCGCAGTGTCCGGAGGAACTTCTTTCCAAAGGGCCCAGGCTGCTTTTCTGCGGTTATTCTTCCTTTGGTTCCTCCGCCTTCATTTCCTGCTCCTCCCAAAAAGCGAAAAATTCCCGGAGCACTTTTTGGGCCTCGGGGTCCACCGATTGGGGCAGGTAAAGGACCCCTTTCTCCCGGTCAAAAGGGAAGGGCTTTTCAATCAGTCCCACCAGATAGTCCAAGGACACATTAAAATATTGGGCGATGCGGACCTTGATCTCGTCATTGGGCTCGCTGCGCCCCTTCTCGTAGGAGGAAATGGTGTAGTGGGAGATGTTGAGCTTCTTTCCCAGCTCCTTCTGCGAGATCCCTTCCCTTCGCCTCAGATAGGCCAGGCGTTCTCCAAGCATAATCATTTCTCCTTTCCCAAAAGGATCCAAAAACCGGTGCCAAATTAAGCATCCTATTCCATACCGGCGGCATGCCCCGGAACAGTGGGGCGGACTGCCGCAGCACTTTTATTATAGGATAGCTTTACAAAAAAGACAAGGAGAAACCTTTATTTTCGGCAAAAGAGGACAAAAACCCGCCGGTTCCCCCTCTCTTTTTGTCAGGGGCCGCTGGAGAAAGACAAATCACCGGCGGATGGCAGCAAACGGAAAACAAAACAGGTGGGTCCAGCGGTTCGGCTGGTTATTTATGCAAGCACATAGGGGACAATAAGCAGCCGGTTGGCGGAGAGGATCCACCCCAGGTACAGGAACCCGCCAAACAGGACAAAGCCGATGGAGGCATAATACATGGCCCGTTTATCCTTCAGCCGGGTCCGCAGCTCGTTATACCGCTGGAGGTTCACCTTCTTATTGCCGGTCCCGGCTTTGACCGCATGCTTCAGGCTGTCAAGCTCCGCCTGCTGCTCCGGGGAGATGGCGAGGCACCGGGTGATCTCCGGCAGAAGGAGCATGGCCACCGGCAGGAGGATAAGGGCGAAACGCTGGAAAATAAAGTGCTTCAGGGTCATGATAAACAGCACAGCGCAGTACAGGGAGACCTTGATCAGGGGCAGGTTTTGGGGATTGCGGTCCAGGAGGGGCTTTTGCATCAGGGCCACCACCAGGAAGAACAGAATGGGGATAACAGCGGTGGGGATATCCCTTCCCAGCATATAGTAGCTGCCTACCTCGTACCCCTGGTAGAAGTCCGGGGTAATAATCGGGAGGATGGCCTCCGAAAACATAAAATACCCCAGCAGGCAGACCCCATAGAAGGCATAGGTCCTCCAGGTAAGGGCCAGTTGGGCCAGGAAGTACATGGGGATCAGGACGAACATACTCTTATGGAAGGTCATAGCCAGGAGGACGATCAGGCAGTAGGGGACGAACTGTTTCTTTTGCAGATAGGGCAGGGCAAAGAGGAAGATGGCGATGGCAATTTGATGGCGGATGGTACAGAGGGTATACCCAAAGATACCGAAGGAGATAAAGACAAACATACTGATCCACGGGGAGGGGGAATGGCGGTAGACAAAGACCGCGTTCAGGACCAGGCAGACCAGGGCGATCCCGGCTGCGTAGGCCAGCCGGGAGGACCCAAAGAGGGAGATCACATATTCCAGCAGGCTATAGCCCACCTCCCGCCAATAGAGGTTATTCTTACTAAAGACAAAGGGGAGGCCGCCTTCGCAGACCTCTGCGAAGTAATTCAGGTACATTTGGTAATCCACGCCCACGGAGGTTCCCCGGAGGACAGAGAGGAAGAACATGACCACAGAGAGGGCAGCGATCAGGATAATATCATTCCGGCGGGAGGGGTGGAGCTCACAGAGGAGGAAGCCGAGCACGGCTGCACCCAGGGCCAACAAGAGGTAAGGGGCCATAGAAACAACGCCTTTCTTTAAAAAATTAAAATCAAATATTATTATAAGCGATAAAGACCCACTATGCAAGTAGCGGGCGGCCGCATCCAGACCCTACCCGGCGCTGTGCGCCTTGACGGTGTGCGGGGGCTTGGTGGGTGCCTGGAGTCCTAATGAGCACAAGGCGAGGCGATTCCCCTGCCTTTGACAGACTGGGGAATCCGACGCACCTACCGGCGTAGGATAAAGAGCGGTAACAGACAGAGCGGCAGGATAGTCAATACTTATCGCCACCGCCCTTGTAGAATACTAGAGCCTGTTTTAAAACCTGAGTATTGAGAAGTGCAGACAGAAGTGATAGAATAGGGCACATGAGACGACATGAAATAAGCGAAGAAAAATGGA
>JAAWEO010000204.1 GCA_022794295.1 Angelakisella sp.
AGCCCCTTGTTTTCGATGCTGCCCACGTTCTTCCACCGCTCCTTGATATCGGAAAGCAGCGTTTTATATTGGGCCTGGTTTTCCCCCGCGGCGGCAATGGCCACCCCGTCCCCGCTCCTGTCTGCATAGGACCGGGGCATGAATTCCTCCAGGCAGACCCTGCGCCCCCGGGAGGTATCCAGGCCAATATAAACTATGGTAAGGTCGTTTTGGGAAAGCACCTTGCCCACCAAATACTTTCCGGCCAAAACGGTGCCGGCGGGCAGGGTCCCCCTTGGGTTGTCAATGGAGTTGTCGTGAGAGCAGATGGGGCACACCTTCCCGTCCCCCTCCACAGGGGACAGGCATCCCATGCAGTATCGCTTTTTTGTGTCCAAAAGCCTCACTCCGTTAAGTCAGATTCAGGCAGTTGCCTCGGCGCTTTCCAGTCCCAGGTGCTCCACCGCCCATTCCCGCAGGCGGAACTTCTGGATCTTGCCGCTGGCGGTCATGGGGAAGGCATCCAGGAAGGCCACATATTTCGGCACCTTGTGCCGGGCCATGTGGGCGGCCACCCGGGCCTTCAGTTCCTCCTCGGTCAGGGCGCAGCCCTCTTTCAGGACCACGCAGGCCATGACCTCCTCGCCGTACCGCTTGCTGGGGACGCCGATGACCTGAACGTCCTGGACCTCGGGGACGGTGTACAGAAATTCCTCGATCTCCTTGGGGTAGATGTTCTCTCCCCCCCGGATGATCATGTCCTTGATCCTGCCTGTAATCTTATAATAACCATTTTCGTCCACAGTTGCAAGGTCTCCGGAGTGTAACCAGCCATCTTTATCGATCACCTGCCGGGTGGCCTCCTCCATTTTGTAGTAGCCCTTCATGGTGTTGTACCCTCTGGAGCAGAATTCTCCCACCTCCCCGGGGCCCAGGGTGCGGCCTGTTTCCGGGTCCACGATCTTGGTCTCCACAAAGGGCATGGACCGGCCCACAGTGGAAACCCGCAGCTCCAGGCTGTCCTCGGTGGTGGTCATGGTGGTGGCGGGGCTGGCCTCGGTCTGGCCGTAGGTGATGGTGATCTCCCGCATGTTCATCCGGTCCACCACCGCCTGCATCACCTTGACGGGGCAGGGGGAGCCGGCCATGATGCCGGTGCGCAGGGAGGAAAAATCGTACTTTTCGAAATCCGGGTGGTCCAGCATGGCGATGTACATGGTGGGCACCCCGTGGAAGGCGGTGCACCGTTCCCGGCTGATGGCGTCCATCACCTTGACCGGGGAGTAAAGGTCCACCGGAACCATGGTGGTGGCGTGGGTAAGGCTGGCCATGGTGGCAAGCACCAGGCCGAAGCAGTGGAAGAAGGGCACCACCACGCAAAGCCGGTCCTCGTGGGTAAACCTCATGCAGTCGCCAATGCCCTTGCCGTTGTTGAGGATGTTGTAGTGGGTGAGCATCACCCCCTTGGGGAAGCCGGTGGTGCCGGAGGTGTACTGCATGTTCACCACCTCGTGGCAGTCCAGCCCCTCCCCGATCTCCCGGAGGACCTGGTCGGGGATCCCGGCCCCGTCCTGCTCCAGGCGGGCCCAGGGGGTCATCCCCTCGGGGCAGTCCCCGGCCCCGGCGTAGACGATCTCGTCCAAAAAGGGGAGCATGGGGTTCAGGTGCTCCCACCGTTTCCCCAGGCCCCGGCAGAGCTGCCGGACGATCTCCACATAGCTGGTGCCCTTGTACTCGTCCATCATGACCAAGAGCTTGGTGTCCGACTGCTTCAGAAGATACTCCAGCTCGAACACCTTATAGGCGGTGTTTACCGTTACCAGCACTGCCCCGATCTTGCTGGCGGCAAACAGGGTGATCAGCCACTCCGGGATGTTGGTGGCCCAGATGGCGATCTTGTCCCCCTTTTTCACCCCGTGGGCCAGAAATCCCTTGGCAACACGGTCGCACTCGTCATTGAATTCCCGCCAGGTGCGGCGGTAGGGGCGGTCGGTGTAAACCACAGCCTCCCGGTCCGGGAAGCGTTCAGCCACCAGCTCCAGCTGGCGTCCTACGGTGTGGGTCATAAAGCTTTCCATGGGAATCCCTCCTAAACCTTAACCTTTGGGCAGGCTGCCCTGTAAAATGCGTCGGCTGTGCCCCGGGGAAGGACAAGAAAAAAGCCTCCGCCCCCTGGTAAACCAGAAGGCGAAAGCCGAAAGATGCTTCCGCGGTACCACTTCCATTGGCAGGGGAACAGCCCCCACCCGCTCGTCCGGGTCCGACAACCCGTCCTCCCGTTAACGCTGGAGCTGCGTCCGAGTCTACTCCGGGGAAGTCCCCGTTTGGGTCGGCCACTCGGGAGTCAGTTCACAAAGGCACCGGCTGCCGCTTTCCACCATCCGCGGCTCTCTGGGAGCGTATGCCCTTTGCTACTAGTCTCCGTCGCTGTGTTTTGCAAGGTTTTTGATTGCTATTCATGATAGCAGATTAGACAGGGCGTTGTCAAGAGGTTTTTTCCGCCAGCTTTTCGCAGGCGGCGGCGACCTTCAGAATGCCCTCCAGCTCCGGCAGGGGGCTTTGACAAAGGACGGACTGGGAAACAGGGAAGCGCACCGGGGGCTCCCCGGGGGCCAGGAACCGCCGGGGAAGGAAGAAGACCAGCCGGTCCTCCTCCAGGCCCATGGCGAGGGGAAGCTCCCTTTCCTCCCACAGACCGGCCGCCAGGTCCGGCACCGTTTCCCCAAGGCCGGGGGTTCCCTCCCGGCGCCAGGAGGAAAAGACACGGCCCGCCCGCTCCTGCCCCAGGGGAGCGGGGGAAAGACCCTCCGCCCCGTACCAGGGGGTAAGGGAAGATGGAAGGGCCAGGTCCCCGCTCACCAGCCGGAGCTGCCGCCCTGTAGGGCGTTCCAGCCGGATCCGGACCCAGCAGCCGCTGAAAAAGCGGGGGCGGTTCTGTTCGTCCGGCTCCGCCAGCTGAAAGGAAACGTCGCAAAGCTCCAAAGCCCGCCCGCCGTATTTCCCGGTGACCCGGTGGAAGGTGATGCAGCTGTTCCCCTCCCGAATGGGAAGGAGGCGGTCCGCAAGGAGTTCCTCCCGGGGGATACCGGCCTTGCCGTGGTACTCCACCCCCTCCACCAAAGGGGAAAGGGAGGCCAGCAGGTTCCCCCGAAGGAAAGCGGCAGCGTATTTTTTCCCGTCCTGCCGCACCAGCACCAGATAATACAGCAGCCACAGCCCCAGAACCACCAGGGCAGCAGCAGTCTTTCGAAACAGCAGCATCACAACAGGAGCAATGCCCATCAGCCCGCAGAAAAGATAACTCCGCCAAGCATTCTGCCGCCCCTCCTCCACCTCTCGGAGAAGAAAAGAAACATCCATACCCCCCGCCCCTTTCAAGGACAAATTTCAACCGCCTCTAACTATACCATGTTTTCCCCCCCAACGCAACACACCCACAACAGCCCAACCCCCAGCCGCCCCCCTTAGCCGCGAAACGGCCCCACCGGAGGCACCAAAGCCGTTCCCACCATGGCCCGCAGGCCCTTAGCCGCGAAGCGGCATTAGCCCGAAGGGCTCTGCTTTTTTCCGCAGAAAAAAGCACCTTATCCGGCCAACGAGCCTCCGGCCGCGAAAGCCCGGACGCTGGCAGGCGGGAGCACAAAACCAAGATGCCAGCACACCCCAGCCGCCTGGCGCCATCAGTAGGAACACGCTGGTAATAGATCAAGGTACTGCCTATTATGGACCCCGCCCCGTGGGTGAGATCAGGCGGCCCGTGGGTCATCCGCCCAAGGCCGGAGCCTTTGGCCGCCACCCCAAACCCCCGGCCCGCAGGCCATTAGCCCGAAGGGCACCGCTTTTTTCCGCAGAAAAAAGCACCTTATCCGGCCAACGAGCCTCCGGCCGCGAAAGCCCGGACGCTGGTAAGCGGGGGCACAAATCCAAGATGCCAGCACAACCCAGCCGCCTGGCGCCGTCAGTAGGAACACGCTGGTAATAGATTAAGGTACTGCCCTCCATGGACCCCGCCCCGTGGGTGAGATCAGGCGGCCCGTGGGTCATCCGCCCAAGGCCGGAGCCTTTGGCCGGTTCCCCGGGTCCAGGGGGGACCCCTGGGCGTTCTTTGGTTAC
>JAAWEO010000205.1 GCA_022794295.1 Angelakisella sp.
GCGTCCGGGCTTTCGCGGCCAGAGGCTCGTTGGCCGGATAAGGTGATTTTCGCTGCGGCGAAAATCGGAGCCGCTTCGCGGCTATGGCCTGCGGGCCGGGGGTGGGGTGGCGGCCAAAGGCTCCGGCCTTGGGCGGATGACCCACGGGGCCGCCTGATCTCACCCACGGAGCGGGGTCCATGGTGGGCAGTACCTTGATCTATTACCGGCGTGTTCCTACTGATGGCGCCAGGCGGCTGGGGTGTGCTGGCATCTTGGATTTGTGCTCCCGCTTACCAGCGTCCGGGCTTTCGCGGCTGGAGGCTCGTTGGCCGGATAAGGTGCTTTTTTCTGCGGAAAAAAGCGGAGCCGCTTCGCGGCTATGGCATGCGGGCCAGGGGTTGGGAACGGGTTTGGTGCCTGCGGCGGGAGCCGGTTTGCGGCAAGTGGCGTTGGGCGGCGGGGGTTGGGTTTTTTGGAAAGGGCTGATATGGGGGTGGGGGGATTGAAGAAGGGGAAAAAGAGGCGGAAAGGGTTTTGGGCGGGGAGTTCGGGTTCGCATCCTGTTAGTGCCAGGTCTCGCACGGACAAGAGATTTTTGGAGCGGCGCCGGAATAGCGGGGGCGGCTCCGGGCCGGAGGAGGCGCCTTTTACTGGGGGGGAGCTTTTAAAACAGAGGCTTCGGGAGCACTGGGTCTGGATGTTTGAGACGGAGATCCATTCCAGAAGTGAAATGCAGAAGCGGCTGCCCTTTCTCCTTCTTCCCATGGCGGTCGTTGTTATTATCTCAGAGGTTTTGATCCCCAGACTATTCGCTTTGTTGTTTGGATAGGAGGATGGGCTATGAAGGAAGAAAAAGATCCCAGACCGGAGCAAATCCTTTTTTGGCCCGTTCTTACACCAAGCAGAAGCTTTTGGGAGATCAGCTTGCGGGTCATGGCGGTGCTGATGGCTTTTATATCCGGGATAATGCTGCTGGCTTCTATTTTGGAGCAGGTGGAGATTTACCTTAGGTAATAAAATGGGCCTTTTATACTGGAGCGGGCGGGACACTCTGCTGGTTTAGCCCGGATTAGATCGTTTTAGTTTGGAAAAGCCGTAGGAGGTTATCAAGAATGAGCGAAGAAATGAAGGAAAACCAGGTTCCGGGACAATCCGGGGGTGGCCGTCTGATTCAGGTGGACATTGACAAGGAGATGCGCTCCAGCTTTTTGGATTACTCCATGTCTGTCATTGTTGACCGGGCCCTCCCTGATGTTCGGGATGGTCTGAAACCGGTGCACCGGCGTATTCTTTATGCCGCCGGGGAGGCGGGGCTGACCCCTGACAAGCCTTACCGGAAGTCCGCCACCATTGTGGGTGACGTGCTGGGCTCTTATCACCCCCACGGTGACGCCAGTGTTTACGACGCGATGGTCCGTATGGCCCAGGGCTTTTCCCTGCGGTATCCACTGATTGACGGTCACGGAAACTTTGGTTCCGTAGACGGGGACCCCCCGGCTGCCTACCGTTATACCGAGGCCCGTTTAAGCAAGATGGCCCTTTACATGCTCCAGGATATTGACAAGGAGACCATTGACTGGCGCGGGAACTTTGACGACTCCAAAAAGGAGCCCGTGGTTCTCCCCAGCCGCTTCCCCTGCCTCCTGGCCAACGGTTCTGTGGGCATCGCGGTGGGGATGGCTACCAACATCCCGCCCCACAACCTCCGGGAGATCATCGACGCGGCGGACTATCTCATTGACAACCCGGAGGCCACTTTGGACGAGCTGATGGAGCACATCAAGGGGCCGGATTTCCCCACCGGGGGCATCATTATGGGGCGTTCCGGTATCCGGTCCGCTTACGCCACCGGCAGGGGGAAGGTCATCCTCCGGTCCAAGTGCGAAATTGAGGACTGGAAAAATGGCCGGGAGCGGATCATCGTTCACGAGATTCCCTACATGGTAAACAAGGCCCGTCTAATTGAGAGCATTGCCGAGCTGGTAAAGGACAAGCGGGTGGACCAGATCTCTGACCTGCGGGACGAATCCGACCGGGACGGGATGCGCATCGTCATCGAGCTGAAAAAGGACGCCAACGCCCAGGTAGTTCTGAACCAGCTGTACAGCTACACCCAGCTTCAGGACACGGTGGGTGTTATTATGCTCTGCCTGGTCAACGGTATTCCCCGGGTCCTTACCCTGAAGGAAATGCTGGAGGAATACCTGAAGTTCCAGTTTGATGTGGTGACCCGGCGGACCCAGTTCGACCTGAAAAAGGCCAGGGACCGGGAGCACATTCTGGAGGGCCTCAAGATGGTGTGCGACAACACCGACGAGGTGATCTCTATTATCCGCCACTCCAAGGACCGGAGTGATTCCAAGGTAAACCTGATCGGGCGGTTCCAGATCTCTGATATGCAGGCCAGCGCTATTGTAGCCATGCAGCTGGGCCAGCTTTCCGGCATGGAGCGGATCAAGATCGAAGAAGAATTGGCGGCTATTTTGGAAAGGGTGAAGGAGCTGACCGACATCCTGGCGGACAGCGCCAAGGTCTACGCCATCATTAAAAAAGAGATGCTGGTGATCCGGGACAAATTCGGGGACGACCGGCGCACTGACATCCAGGCGGTTTCCGGGGAGATGGACATTGAGGACCTGATCCCGGTGGAGGACTGTGTGATCACCCTGACCAACGGAGGATATGTAAAGCGCCAGACCCTGGACAGCTACCACACCCAGCGGCGGGGAGGACGGGGGATCTCCGGTCTGGCCCGGAAGGAGGAGGACTTTGTCGACCACCTTTTTGTCTGCTCCACCCACGACTTTATTCTGTTCTTTACCAACCGCGGGCGGATGTACCGGCTGAAGGGCTACGAGATCGCCGAGAGCAGCCGCGCCGGCAGGGGGAACCACATTGTCAACCTGCTTCCCATTGAGAAGGAGGAGAAGATCACCGCTGCCATTCGTGTGGGAGAGGTAGACGAGGAGAGCTATTTGGTAATGGTGACCCGAAAGGGGACCATCAAGCGGACCGAGCTTTCCGCCTACAAGAACATCCGGAGGGCGGGACTTATTGCTATCAACCTGGAGGACGGGGACGAGCTGGCATGGGTACTGAATACCAGCGGTGCCGACGAGCTTATTGTTGCCACAGCCCAGGGCATGGCTATCCGCTTTGCCGAAACCGACCTGCGGCCCATGGGCCGGAACGCCATGGGTGTTCGGGCGGTCCGGTTGGGGGAGAATGACCAGGTGGTAGGAATGGTAAAGGCGGAGACGGATGGGCTTCTTCTTACCGTAACAGAGTCGGGGCTGGGGCGCCGGAGCCATGTAGAGGACTACCGGCTCCAGAGCCGCGGCGGCAAGGGGATCAAGAATTACGATACCCAGGAGAAGGGGACCCTGGTGGCTGCTGTTCGGGCGGTCCACGACGGGGAGGATGTGATTTTGATCTCTGATGACGGGGTGATCATCCGGATTCCGGTGGAGCAGATCAACGTACAGTCCCGATATGCGGGAGGGGTACGGGTCATGCGGATCGGAGAAGGGGGCCGGGTGGTTTCGGTGGAGAATGTTCCTCGGGAGGAGGAGACTGCCGGCGGGAGCGATGATGTTTCTGCGGAAGCCGAGGTCGAATCTGAAGCTGGGTCCAGCGAGGGATAAGCAGGCTGGTTGCGGCGCCCCATGGGGTCATAGAGTTTTTGGGTGCCCTTTGCGGGGGAAAACGCTCGGGCCTGGCGGCGGTGTATACCATGGCTGCAAAAGGAATATGCACATAAAATACACATAAAAATGGGTTTGGATT
Organism: Angelakisella sp.; assembly: GCA_022794295.1. Lineage (GTDB taxonomy): Bacteria > Bacillota > Clostridia > Oscillospirales > Ruminococcaceae > Angelakisella. The sequence goes on from JAAWEO010000205.1 coordinate 3,769, forward strand.
TGGAATAACAGCCTAGGTAAGGCTGAAAAGCCATTGACCTTTTCAGTATGAATTGGAAGTGGTGGGTTGTGGCTGGAATGAGACAGGCCCACAGGGCCGCTTCTTGAACGTGTCTGCCCCTCGGTCCTGGATATGGGCTTCTGTTATTAGCAGCGCCGTTCTTTTTGACTGCCACGCGATGGTCAGCCCCTTCGCATTCCTGTCTCGTTCTAAAGGTCTATTGTCTCGTTTCGCCTCCCCGGCGAGGGGTCAGGCGCGCGGACCTTCTGCGGAAGGTCCAAAAGGCCCCTTCGGGG
>JAAWEO010000206.1 GCA_022794295.1 Angelakisella sp.
GGTATTTCGCCCTCTGCGGAGGGCGACCAGGGCGCCGCCCTGGACCTGCCGCCCTTTGAAAAGGGCGGCCCTAAACTTTAGACCCTACGAGAGTGTGTGCAAGGCAAAAGGTGGTACCTGGAGTCTTGGATTGGTAGGAGCTTCCCCCATCCAGTCTGTCAAAGGCAGGGGAATCGCTTCGCCCTGTGCTCGTTAGGACTCCAGGCACCCACCAAGTATTTGCACAGTGTTAAGGCGCGCAGCGCCGGGTAGGGTCTGTCAGCGGCCATCAGGCCGCCGCCGGGTAGGGGCTGAAAGCATGGTCATGTGGGGGACTCCTTCTTTGTCAAAAATATCGGACTGACTGGTAAAGCCCAGGTCACGGTAAAATTTCTCCAAGTAGGCCATGGCGGAGATCCTCACCGTCGGAGAGCCCCCGTTTTCTATAAGCCAGGCACAGGCCCGGCGCACCAGTTCCCCCCCAAGGCCCTGGCCCCGGGCGGTCTCCTTCACCGAAAGGCGGCCAAAGGAGTTTTCCTGGTAGCCATCGTAGTGGAGCTCCGCCGGCAGAAGGCGGACATAGCCCGCGATCTCCCCGTCCTCCCCCCGGGCCACCAGGTGGAGGGCCTTCTGGTCGAAATAGTCCAGGTCCCGGTAGATGTTCCCCTGCTCCAGGACAAACACCTGGAAGCGGTGGGCCAAAATCTCATAGAGGGTCTGGGTGTCCAGCTGGTCAAAGGTAAAAAGCTCATACCGAAAGGACATGGCTCTCCCTCCTTACCGGTTCACAAATTTTTCGATATCCAGCACAGCGCAGGCCAACAGCTTCGCCCGGGTGTAAAGGGACTCCACAATGGCGTACTCCTTGCTGGAGTGGTTAAACTCCCCTGTAACCCCCATAGAGCAGATGGTGGGCACCCCAGCAATGGTGAAACAGGAGGCATCGGAGCAGCCGCCCAGGGCGGTGCCCTTCATGGCGCCCAGGCCCTGCTCCCTGGAAACACCGGCCACGAAATCGGCCAGGGCAACGCCTGCCGGGGTCTCCTCAAAGGGGGGCAGATATTCCTTAAAGAGAATGGTGGTGTGGGTTCCCTCGATGTGGGTGTCAGCCTCGATGCGCCGCAGGGCCTCCTTGACCCGGAGGGATTCCTGGTACCTCAGATACCGGACATCAAAGTACAGATGGCAGCTGTCGGGGATGCCATTGGGGACGGTCCCCCCCTTGATGACGGTGGGAGCCACGGTGGTTCCCACCGTCAGGTCGGTGAGCTCCGACAGGGCAATCTCCTTGTAGGCCATTTCCAGCACGGCATTGCGGCCGCCGGTGAAGTCATTCCCGGCGTGAGCGGGAACACCGGTAATGGTGATCTCCCCTTCGCCGCCGCCCTTACGGCTGGTGCAGATATCGTTGTTCACCCGGCCGGTCTCCATATTAAAACAGCAGAGGGCACCCTTGGCCAGCTCGGTGAGGAGGGAAACGGTGTTGGCCCCGTAGTGGCCCTTGTCCTCGTCCCCCGCCAGAAGGAACTTCACCGGACGCTCCGCCCAGCCGATGGACTCCAGGGCCTTCACCACCCAGATGGCGATGACGATGCCGCCCTTCATATCCAAAACCCCCAGGCCAAAGGCCCGGCCTTCCCCGTCCAGGCGGAAATGGGGGGTACCGTCCAGCTCATTGGGGTCCCCGGGCCTTGCGCCCTCCACAGGGGAGTTGTTCACCGTGTCATAGTGGCCGCCGAACATCACCGGGGCGCCGGGGCGGTCCTCCCCCCAGACGGCCTCAATGGTGCGGCTGTTCTCTCCGCCCACCTCATGCTCGGTGACCTTCATCCCCATCCCGGAGAGGACCTCCACCAGCTTATCCCCCATTTTGGTGGCGGCCTCCCGGTCTCTGGCCCAGCTGGGGGTCTCCACAAAGTCCTTCCACATAGCCAGCATTTCTTCCCGGTGGTTTTCGATATACGCCTTTACCTGCTCATACATAGTCCAATTCCTCCTTTGTTCCCTTCCCCGTCCTTCGGGGGATTTCTACCCTTCTTATTTTAATAAAGCTTCACGAAAAAACTGTAAAGCAGTTTACTCTTTTTGGGGAAAATATGCTGGCGCGGACACAGGAAAGGGGGCAGACGCTTTTTGCGCCCGCCCCCGGCTGTTTGGGAAAACAGGATTATTTCTCCCCCATGATCTCCTTCAGGGAGGCGGCCAGCCCGGCCATTCCCTGGATGTTGCTGGGGACGATGATCTTGGTAGCCCTTCCGTCGGCGGCCTTGATGAAGGCCTCATATGCCTTCAGGGTGAGCACCGCATCGCTGGGGGCGGCCTCGTTCAGGAGCCGCAGGGCATCGGCGGTGGCCCGGTTGATCATCTCGATGGCCTCGGCCTCGCCCTGGGCCTCCCGGATCTTCTGCTCCTTCACTGCCTCGGCCCGGAGGATAGCGGCCTGCTTTTCCGCCTCGGCGGTAAGGATCTGGGACTCCTTGTTGCCTTCCGCCATCAGCACCTTACTGCGCTTTTCGCCCTCTGCCTTCAGGATGGATTCCCGGCGCTCCCGCTCCGCCTTCATCTGCTTTTCCATGGCGTCCTGGATCTCCCGGGGCGGGACGATGTTCTTCAGCTCCACCCGGTTCACCTTGATGCCCCACTTATCGGTGGCCTGGTCCAGGCTGGCGGTAATCTGGCTGTTAATAATATCCCGGGAGGTGAGGGTGTGGTCCAGCTCCATATCACCGATGATATTCCGCAGAGTGGTGGCGGTCAGGCTCTCGATGGCTAGAATGGGGCGGTCCACGCCGTAGGTATACAGCTTGGCATCGGTGACCTGGTAAAACACGATGGTATCGATCTGCATGGTGACATTATCCTTTGTGATCACCGGCTGGGGTGCAAAGTCCATCACCTGCTCCTTTAGGGAGATCCTCTTGGCGATCTTATCAATAATGGGGACCTTAAAGTGGATACCCTTTTCCCAGGTAGCATAGTAGGCACCCAGACGTTCCAGGACATACACCTGGGCCTGGGGGACGATTTTAACATTGGCCACCAGGACGGCGACAACGATAATACCAAAAGTAATAGCTAAAACAGGTCCCATAACAAATCCTCCTCTTTCTCTTTCCGGTTTTCAGTTTCGGTTCTGACTCTCAGTTTTTGTTCAGGTTCTCCCCGGTCTCCTTTTGGGCGGGGCGGACCATAAGCTTGACTCCCTCAATGGCCTCCACGGTAATGATCGTATCCTTGCCGATGGGCTCCCCGGTTACCGAGCGGGCGGTCCAATCCAGGTTATTCACCCGTGCCCTGCCGGTTTGGGTGGTATTATTTATCGTTTCCAGCACCGGGCCGGACATTCCGATCATACTATCGGCATTGGTAGGGGTCTGTTTAAAATGCAGGAGCTTTCCCGCCAGGGGGCGGGTCGCGGCCAGGGTCACTGCCGAGACCACAAAAAACACCAGCAGCTGGGCAGTTCCCGACCAGTGCCAGATGGCTGCGACGGTTGCAGCCACGGCCCCCAGGCAGAACCAGATACTTACCAGCTGGACGGTAGCGGCCTCGAGGGCCAAGAGGCCCAGGGCGGCGAAAAACCACAGCAGGGCCTGCCAATTTTCAGAAAAAAATTCAGCCATCCACATTCCCTCCTTATAAAGCATATTGTAAAAAGCGGCAAAACAGACCGATGGGCGAGGGGGAGTATATTTTTGGCTGTAAAACCGCTGGATGGTTTACCCTGTGTTTTTCATTATATACCTTCCTACGACAAAATGCAAGCGGCGTGCGCGGCCTGGAGGCCGCTTCCAGACCCTACCCGCCGCTTTGCGGCTTAACGGTGTGCGAAAGGGATGGTGGGTGCCTGGAGTTCGGACGGGTGCAGGGCGGGGCGATTCCCCGGCCTTTGACGGGCGGGGGCGGGCGAGGTTTCTGCCGGCGCAGCACCATACCCGAAGCCCAACGCCCAGTACCGGCTAGCCTTTCTGTCACCGGACACAGTCCGGTCCGGGTCCAGGGCGGACAGCGCCTGGTCGCCCGCCGCAGCGGGCGAAATACTCCGAAATAAGGCAGCTTCTATCCATAATCGG
>JAAWEO010000207.1 GCA_022794295.1 Angelakisella sp.
GCGACCAGGCGCTGTCCGCCCTGGACCCGGACCGGACTGATGTCCGGTGACAGAAAGGCTACCCGGTACTGGGCGTTGGGCTTCGGGTATGGTGCTGCGTTGGCAGAAACCTCGCCCGCCCCAGTCCGTCAAAGGCAGGGGAATCGCCCCGCCCTGTACTCATTCGGACTCCAGGCACCCACCATCCCTTTCGCACACCGTTAAGCCGCGAAGCGGCGGGTAGGGGCTGGCAGCGGGTGCTAACCCGCCGCCGCCCAGCTTGCACTTGGCCTTTCTATAAATTCAAACCGGTATCGGATCATCCCTCCGTCGCCTTCCCCCAGCCACCCCAGCCGGGAAAAATGCGCCATCACCGCCGTGTGCCCCGGCAGCACCAGCACCCCCGGCGTCTGCTGAAAAAACACCTCCTCCAGCTGCCGGTATTCTTCCCCCGCCCGGGCCCCGAAAAACACCCCCTCCCCTGTGATCACCCGCTCCTGGATCCCCATCTCCTGGATTGCCGGCCCGTACCCCGGGCAGTGCGCTGTCCCCAGTCGGTTTTTTACTGCAATCTCCAGCCGCTCCGGCTCGTGGGGAAAGGTATAATTTTTATATTTCATCCCTAAAGCACCTCCTCCCCAAAATCGCCTATCGTAGACCCCATCCGCCGCTGCACCCGCAGCAGCTCCGAAAGCTCCCGGGCCGGGTCCCCCGGAGGCCCCCCAAGGACCAGCAGCTCCTCCGCCTCCATTGTCCACCCCACCCGTTCAAGCCGCCGGGAGCTGTGCGAAAGGGATTCCCCTGCCCCCGCCTGCCTCAGCGATGTCCCCTCCGGAGCCTGTCCCCCGGGAAGCGCCCCCACCGGCTCCGCTCCCCCGGGCAGTTCTCCGCCGGGAGGCCCTCCCCCAGCGGTGCCGGGCTGCTGTCCGCCCGCCTGGGGGGCACCCTTTTCTGCCCCTTCAGGCATCCCGCCCCCCGGCGGAAATGCCATTCCCTCCCCGCTCCCCGCCGGAATTTCTTTCCCCTCCGGGGCCTTCCCCCGGAGCCGCACCTTGGGGGCGGCCTCTGCCTCCCCCAGGCCAAACAGCCGCTTCAGAAAATCCAGGATCTGCCTCATACTGCCGTCTCCACCCGCTTGCTGGCGGCAATGGTCACCGTCTCGAACAGCAGGTCCCCGGCGCTGGCCGCCTCGCTGATCTCCGACCACTGACACCCGGAGTAGATGACCCGCCGGTCCGGCTTGGCAATGACCACGTTAAAGTCGCTGAGGGCATAAAAATCCACCCGGTCCCGGATGGCCGCCCCGGTGACACAGACCCTGGTCAGCTCCACCAGGTGCTTCACCCGCCCATCCACCGCCCCCACCGGCTCCTTGCTGCCAAAGGCCTCCACATAGCGGCTCTCCTTGGTGGTCCTGGCCTTGTAGCTTTGGGCCACCGCCAGCCGCTGGCCATTTACCTCAATGGCAATATCGCTCCCTGTGGGAAATGTAATTGCTGCCATAGCTCCCCCTCCTTTTTATAACTGGATCTGCGCCCGGATGTGGATCTGGTTGATCAGGTAGGCCGCCGTAAAAGCCACCTGGGCCACACAGATCTCCGGGGCGTCTGCCCGGATCTGCACCCTGGGGGCCTCGAACCCGGTGATAATCCCCCGGTCCAGAAAATCCCCCAGCAGCACTGTCAGCTGGCTCGCCACAGCCGAAAGGGTAGTCTGGCTGTTTTTCGCCCCCCGCAGAAGGCTTCCCAGGCTCCGGCGCAGCGCCTTCATCACATAGTCCACAATCAAAATGGAATTGATGGGGGAGAAGGACCGGTTGGGGCTCCCCCCCATTGCGGTGCTGGTGGTCAGCACCCGCACCGCCTCTGCTCCGCTTCCCCCCTGACAGAGCGGCGTAACGCCTGCCGCCAGCAGGCTTTCCACCTGGGTGTGGCTCGCCCCAGTCACCTTGCCGAGCCCCGGCAGCTCCTGCCCGGTCAGGGAAACACTGGGGTCCTCCAGCACCGCCACAGCGGCGCAAAGGGCCAGGGCTCCCCAGAAGGGGCTCTCCTCCCCCGCTCCCAGGGGCCGGGCGCTCCCAAAGGAGAGCACCACCCGGGGGCTGTTCATCTTCCCGGCCAGTGCCCCTACCGCTTCCGGGTCTCCGCCCATTCCGGCAAAGATCAGGGTCTCCTGCTGGTTCTCCGACCAGCCTTCCGCCAGGGCCTTTGCCACTCCCAGGAGCTCCTCCTCCGCCTTTTCCAGGACCACCAGGGTGGGGGCGCCCGCCTCCTCCATGGCCTCCAGGGCAGAGCCCCAGGCGGCAGCATCCGCATCCTCCCCCAGGGAGCAGGCCCAGAACTCCCCCAGCCCCGCCCCGAAAAGGATCTCCGCGGCGGTCAGGAGCTTGGTCCCGGCATTCAGGGTATCCCCGCGGCTCACCAGGACCGGGCCCTCCTGGGAAAGGCCCAGCCCTGTCCCGACGATCCCCACCGGAAGGGCCTCCCGGGTGCCGGTATAGCTGGGGATAATGGTATAGCTGGAATACACTCCAGGCCGGTACGAACTGATACTCATAAACAAAACCTCCTATTCCGTTTTCTTCACCTGGATCTCCCTCAGGGGCAGGGCGCTTTCCTCCCTTTGGGCAAGGACACCGGTAAGGGCTCCCCTGCACACCAGCCGGAAGGCCCCGCTCTCCCGGTCGAAGGCCACGCTCCCGCAGGAAAGCTCCCGCACCCGGGGGCGCCCTTCCTCCAAAAGCAGGCGCTGGCAAAGCTCCCCGAACACCCTGTAGCAGGCATTTCCATCGGACCGGTGGAGGATCTCCAGGCGCAGGGTCACCTCCACCTCCCTGCCAGTGACAGCGGCTTCCCCCTGTTCCCCCAGGTAGGGGGCAAAGCTGCTGCCTGGGGCGGCCAGCTTTTCCACACCCAGCCAGACCACAGGGCGGTCGGAGGGCAGCTTTCTTTGCTGGAAGGGATAATCGGTGGTCACTGCGGTCCCGGGGAGGCCCAGCGCCAAAAAATCCTTCAGCTCTGCCAGAAGCTCCGGCAGCGGGTGCTCCTTCTTCATACCTTCACCTCCTCGTTATTGTCCTCGCTGTTAGTGGGCTCCACCTGGCAAAAGCAGAAATTCCGGGGCCGCAGCCACCGGGAGGCGGTACGGCGGTAGTCCTCCACCAGGGCTTCGGCAGCGGCCAGGGCATTTCCCTGTCCGGGGTGGGGGTCTCCGATGGTCACCACGCTGCCGGTGGCGATACACCGGAGGACAAACTGGCGGGCGGCCAGGGCGGCGGCATAACCGGAGAGGGCCTCCAGGCCGCCGGGGGTTTTATTTTGTTCGCTTTCCACCTGGGCGATGGCAGTGGTGCAAAGGTCACTTTGCTGTACGGCTTCCTCGGGAGGAAGGGCGCACAGCTTAGCAAACTGCTGGATGACAGCATTCAAGTCCAAGGTATCACATCCTTTTCTAATATTGCAGGGCGGGCGAGGTTTCTGCCAGCGCAGCACCATACCCGAAGCCCAACGCCCAGTACCGGGTAGCCTTCCTGTCACCGGACATCAGTCCGGTCCGGGTCCAGGGCGGACAGCGCCTGGTCGTCCGCCGCAGCGGGCGAAACTCCCCGATATGAGGCAGTATCTTTCGACTAAGGCCGCGGCTAAAAACCTGGCGCTACAGAAAGGATGGAGAATTTTCCGTTCTTTATTTGCGCCTGTGCGAAGTGACAAGCCGCGGCCGGAACGAGACTGACCGACACCCAGCCGCGGGGAGCGCCAGGCGCTTTCGGTTTTGACCGCCTACCCTTCAAGACAGGCCCGCAGGGCCGCTTCTTGAACGGGCTGCCTGGGGAAACTGGTTTCTCTGGGGGCTTGGACTTCTTTCTGGGTTTTGTCGGTTTGGTCTTGTAGTCTCGTTTTCTTTTGACTGCCACGCGATGGTCTGCCCCTTACGCATTCCTGTCACGTTCTAAAGGTCATTTGCCTCGTTTCGCCTCCCCGGCGAGGGGTCACTTTCTGTTGCGACAGAAAGTAACCAAAGAGCGCCCAGGGGTTAGGCGCGCGGACCTTCTGCGG
>JAAWEO010000208.1 GCA_022794295.1 Angelakisella sp.
GACGACCAGGCGCTGTCCGCCCTGGACCCGGACCGGACTGATGTCCGGTGACAGAAAGGCTACCCGGTACTAGGCGTTGGGCTTCGGGCATGGTGCTGCGCCGGCAGAAGTCTCGTCCGCCCCAGTCCGTCAAAGGCAGGGGAATCACCCCGCCCTGTACTCGGCCGGACTCCAGGCACCCACCATCCCTTTCGCACACCGTTAAGGCCCGTAGGGCCGGGTAGGGTCTGAGGGGCTGCCAGCGGGTGCTAGCCCGCCGCCGCTGCCACGAGCAGCCATATCAGTGCCGCCTGTACCGCCAAAATCGCCGGTACCCCAAATACAAAGCTCTTGTGCTTCGTCTTGTGCCGGAATAAGTACATCCCCCCCAGCACCCCCAGCGATCCCCCAAAAATCGCCAAAAGGAATAGTGTCCGCTCCGGGATCCGCCGCCAAGCCTTTTTCCCCCGCTGTACCCGTACCCCGTTCCTCCGGGCTATGGTCTTGTCGATCCACATAGCCAGCAGCCCCGCCAGGGTCATCACCCCCAGCAGAATAAGGTCCGCCTGCCAAATCACCTCCCGGGAAAACATCAGATCACACCCCATTCATGCAGCGTCCGGAACCAGTTGTCAGAAAGAGTCTCCGGCAGGCTGATAAGAATGTCGGTGACCGCTCCCAGCCCCAGCCGGAAAATCCAGTAGGCCGATACAAAGGTGACCGATGCCGCAAGCCCCAGCCATATCCAGTATCCCACCCGGGGGGTTGCTACCGTTAGGTAGCCTTCCCCCGCCGGAAGATATCCCACAGTCTTCCAAAATAAAAAGTTGAACCGCTCCCGGGGAGAAACCGGCAGGCAAAGGGTGTGGACCCCCAGCTTCCGCCGGACAAACCCCTTCCGGCCCTTCCCGGCTTTGGTGAGCACCCCCAGGCATTGCTTGCAGTGCTCCTCCCCCCGGGCAGTGAGCTCCGCCATTACCTGGCGGCTGTATAAAGGGGCGGAAAAATCCTTCCAGTAGGAGCCTGCCCCGGGGATGGTCACCCGCTTTTGAATGCGCATCTCCCCCGCAGGTGCCCCCTTGATGGCGTGGAGCTCCCCCAGAAGCTCCAGTCCCTCCTCTGCGCCATCGGGCAGAGCTCTTACTGTGGTCATGGCCTTCACCTAGCTTTCTGTTTGTGGTCAAAGGGGGCGGATCCGCAGTACCCCGGCAATACCGCCGCCCCGGCTGAGGATGTCGAAGACCCGCTCCCAGTCCTCCAGCTTTCCCGGATGGGTCACCAGGGGCCGCAGGTCCTTGGGGTATTCCGCCAGCAGGGTCATGGCCCGGTCCAGCTCGCTGTAGTCGCTGGCGCGGAAGAACCGCAGGGTCAGGAATTTTTCCATGGCAGTGTCCCATTTGGCGGCAATGCTTTCCCGCTGGCTAAGGCCCAGGCAGGTCATCCGTCCGCCAATGCGAAGGCAGTCGATGCCGTTGTTCACCCCGGCCTCGGTGCCGGTGGTCTCAATAGCCAGGTGTGCCCCCAGCCCGCCGGTGTTCTCCATGACCAGGGCGGGAAGGTCCTGGGTGAGGGTGTCCACCACCAGATCAGCTCCCAGGGCCGTGGCTGCCGGAAAGCGAACGGGGCGGTCCTGGGTGGTCCCGGCAATGATCACCTTTCCGGCCCCGCCGGATTTGGCAGCGACCAGGGCCAGCAGGGCAGAAAGCCCCGCCCCCAGGATCACCACGGTCTCCCCCTTTTGCAGACAGGAGGAGGAAAGGATGTCCCCGGTAAGAACAGCCATAGGGGCGGCTAAACAGGCGATGTTGTCCGGCAGGCTTTCCGGCACCTTGTGCAGGTACCGGTCCGGCAGGGTGATGTATTCCGCAAGGGTCCCGGCCCGGTCCACCCCCAGGGCGCGCTTCTTTTGGCAGTACTGGGGATATCCGTCCCGGCAGCTCTGGCATTCCCCGCAGGCGTAAAGAAAGGGCTGGGCGGTAACCCGGTCCCCCGGAGCCACCGAGGTCACCCCGGGAAAAACCGACTCCACCTCCCCAACAAACTCGTGCCCCATAATAAAGGGCGGCACAGAGGAAAATTTCCCGTGGTAGATCTGAAGATCTGTGGCAGAAACAGCGCAAACCGAGACCCGGACCCGGACATTGTCCTGGGGGGTCAGCTGGGGAGTGGGGCATTCCTCCAGGCGGGTGGCCCTTGCCCCCGGCGCGTATTTGAAAAGGGCTTTCATGGTGGGGATTCCTCCCGTTCTGCAAGATAAGAAGCTGTCTCCCTCCTCCGGAAAGGGACCCGCCGCAGAAAAAAGCGGGAAATCCCGGCCACAAACAGGAAAAATGGCCGCGAAAGGGGCTTCTTGTTTATCCTATATCATACCATTTTTCCCTCGCCGGTGCAACTGTTCCGGGAAAATAGGCGAGAAAAGGCGGCAAACAGAAGGATGCCGGGGCGGCTTTTCCTCTTTCAGGGATAAACCCCTGGTCCTTTTGCATATGCTTTACCATTACAGAAAGGGGGCTGGGTCCTTTGGTCACAGTGGCAGTACGGGTAAAAAAGAAGAACCTCCTGGCGGTTTTGGCAATCGCAGTAATGGCAGCGGCAGGGGCAGCCCTTTGGGGCGCCCGCCCGGCAGCAGTTTCCGCCTTTTTGCACCGCAGTGCAGAGGTAAAGTGCACCAGCCCGGAGGAAGGAGCCCAATGGCTCCTGGACCAGGGCTGGGAAGCAGAAGCCACCCCCACCCAGATGGAGGTCCTCATTCCGGGGAAATTCGACCAGATCTATGAAAGCTATAACGACATCCAAAAGGGCCAGGGCTTTGATATCTCCCGATACCGGGGGGAAACGGTGACCAAATACACCTACCTGGTGAAAAACTACCCCGGAGAACCAGAAGGAGTAGCCGCCAACCTGCTTGTCCACCAAGGCCGGATCATCGGCGCCGACCTGTGCAGCCTGGAACTGGGAGGATTTTTAAAAGGGGTGGAAAAACAGAAAGCATAATCTATAGGCGACCTGAACTAAATTGCTTCAGGCCGCCCTTTTTCCCTTGGAGGTGCAGGTCGGTTGGAAAGGATACCAAAACCAAACACCGTTAGAGCATAAGCCGCAGAGAGAAAAAAGCCACCATAACAACGAAGATCATCGTGGCTATGATGGCACTGGAGTAAATTTTCATCTTATGGGCTAGATACCCGAGTTGAAAGTTGAGAAAGGACAAACATCAAAAGCGGGGGTACTAGCATACCGGAAACATAGATAACCAAAAGCAAATTACCTAGCGGTCTAACCCGAATTTTACCGGTTAGTGCTAAGAGGCCGACAGCAAAAATCAGCACCAATAGGAAACTGAAATTACTCATTTCCATCACAATTCCCGGGAAAGAAAGCAACCGAGAAATGAAGTCCATCCCATTTTGTAACATCATCAATCTCCTTTTACGGTCTTGATCCCAACTCATAAAATTGTGAATTGGATCAGTTGTTCAAGCAAACTGTGATGTTCTCCAAAAAGGTGGTTGACAAAGATCTTCAACTGTGCTACAATAAGAACGCCTGAACTAAGTCTCCAATCCGCCATTTTTGGAGAACGTAGTAATTGGGAAGTATAGAACCATCATCAGGAGTGGTGGTTCTATCAATTAAACAGCACATGGGACTCAACTCCTCTCACATCTATGGGGGCCATTTGCCTACGCATGTATTATACTACATGATAGCCCTTATATCAAGTACCCTCGCCTTACGAATTTGTAAACATTTCATTAACACATCATCAAATAAACAAATAGGGACAAAAATTTAATTCTCCAAATGCAGCCTCTGCTAAAACAGAGGCTTTTCTGTTTGCTATTTAAAATAGAAAAATTTCCCCCACCCCTTCCCCCTTCCGGCCAAAATGTGGTATGATAGGGAATAGTATCTCCGCATCCAGCGGATAATCCAAGAGAGAACGCCAGTGGACAAGCATGAAGGAGGTTTTCCCTATGATGACTGACATCGAGATCGCCAAAGCCGCCAAGGATATGGGCGTAGACC
>JAAWEO010000209.1 GCA_022794295.1 Angelakisella sp.
GCAGTCAAAGGAAACGACACTACCACAAAGAAAAACACTGCACCCAGGACCGAGAGACAGACACGTTCAAGAAGCGGCCCTGCGGGCCTGTCTTGAAGGAAAGACGTACAAAATCGCCAGCGCCTGGCGCTCCCCGCGGCTGGGTGACAGTCAGTCTCGTTCCGGCCGCGGCTTGTCACTTCGAGAATACAAAGACAGGGTGGACGACGGTTCGTGCCTTTCACAGTGCCAGGTTTTTAGCCGCGGCCTTAATCGAAGGATGCTGCCTCTAGCCGGGGAGTTTCGCCCGTTGCGGCGGGCGACCAGGCGCTGTCCGCCCTGGACCCGGACCGGACTGATGTCCGGTGACAGAAAGGCTACCCGGTACTGGGCGCTGGGCTTCGGGTATGGTGCTGCGCCGGCAAATAAATCGGCTCCCCCAGGCTGTAAAGGAGATGCCATTGGTGCAAAAAACCTTGTTCAGTAAGTATTTCTATATCTGTTCCTCTATTATCCTGATCAGTACCACCTTCCTAGGCGTCGTACTGCTGGTTTTCTCTATGCAGTACTTCCGGGATGACCAGTATAACCTCCTGGAGCGCAATGTGGACCAGTCAGTTATCCTCACCAACCTGAATTACAGCGTCAATAATTACCAGTATGTGGATTCCAATTACCTGCGCCCCTTCTACCAGCTCCAGGGCCAAGCCATCGGTGCAGAGATCTTCCTGGTCGACCTGGAGGGAAAAACCCTTCTCTGCTCCAATGTCACCTCCTGTAATCATACCGATTACCTACTCCCCACCGGCGTGATGGAAAAGGTGAAATCCACTGGGGATTACCGGGAAACCGGTAAGCTGGGGGGAATTTATCAAACCAGCTATTATACCGTGGGCCGCCCGGTGGTGGGCAGCAATGGTCAGATGGCCGGGGCGGTGTTTGCCTCCTCTTCCTCGGCAGCCCTTACCGCCTTTTTGGTGGATATCTTCCAGATGTATGTGATCAGTGCCGCCCTGGTTATGCTGATCGCCTTTATTATCATCTACTTTGTCACCTCCAATATGGTGCGCCCCCTCCAGGATATGCTGGCCGCTACCCAAAGCTTTTCCAAAGGGGATTTTTCCATCCGGGTGCCGGTGGAGGGAGACGACGAGGTCGCCATGCTGGCGGCAGCCTTTAACTCTATGGCCTCCTCCCTGGCCGTCATGGAATCCACCCGGCGGAGCTTTACCGCCAATGTCTCCCACGAGCTGAAAACCCCTATGACCACCATCGGGGGGTTCATCGACGGGATTTTGGATGGCACCATCCCCCCGGAAAAACAAAGCTACTACCTGCGCATCGTCTCCGGAGAGGTCCAGCGCCTTTCCCGAATGGTCCGCTCCATGCTGGCTATCGCCCGTATCGAGGCCGGGGAACTGGTCATCACCCCCACCCCGGTGGAAATTACCGATATCGTCACGCGAACCGTCTTTACCTTTGAACAGCGCATCGAGGAAAAAGGGATCGAGGTCCGGGGCCTGGATGCCGAAAAGCATCTGGTCGAGGCCGACGCCGACCTGATCCACCAGGTGGTCTATAACCTGATCGACAATGCCGTAAAGTTTGTGGACCAGGGGGGCTGCCTGGAGTTTGGCTACCGCACCGAGGGGAGCATGACCCTGGTAAGCGTCAAAAACTCGGGCCAAGGTGTAGCTTCCGAGGAGATACCAAAGCTCTTTGACCGTTTCTATAAAAGCGACAAATCCCGCAGCCTGGATAAAAACGGCGTCGGGCTGGGGCTTTCCATTGTAAAAACCATTATAAACCTGCATAACGGAGAAATCTTTGTCCGCAGTGAACCGGGGCAGTATACCGAGTTTGTATTCAGCCTGCCCACCTCGGCCCAGAAGAAGGGGCTGTTCCGTAAGTATGAAACGCCGGCGGCCAAAAAGCGCGCCGACAAAGGGGGAAGCGAAGATGAATGAGTTTGAGAGGAAGGACTGGGAGCGGGAAGAAATCCCCGTTCCGGAGCCGGAGGCGGTCCCTTCCCCGGTGGAGGAGCCGGAGGACATCCTAGCCGGAGAGACTGCTCCCGCGGAGGGCCCGGAAGCTGCCTGGGAGGATACGGCTCCTACGCCGGAAGCCGCCCCCCGGGAAAAGGAGGAGGCGCAAATCCCGCCGCCTGCCTCCCCGGAGTCCCGGGAGATCCCGTTCTACCAGGGGAATGGTTATTATAACGCCCCGCCCCAGCCGCCCCAGGGCGGGACCTGGCAGGGGCCCTGGGGAAACATCCCCCAGCCTCCCCAGGGAGCCCCCTATGGCTGGCAGCAGCCTAGTATGTATCCCCCTCCGGGATGGCAGGGAAATTCCGGCCCCAGGACCACCGGGTGGCAGCAGCCGCTGCCCCAGTGGTACGGCCCGGCCGCCTGGGGACAGCCTCCCCAGCAAGGTCCTGCCCCCTGGCAGGCAGGGGGATACCGCCCCCAGGGGCAGCCGGAGCAGAAGAAGGGCGGCCCTGTCCCCAGCCCATGGCAGGGGCCTGATGTCCCGCCGGAGCCGAAGAAAAAGAAACGCCGGGTGCTTCGTGGTTTTCTGATCCTTCTGGGGATCACAGCTGCTGTGGCGGTGGTCACCATGGCGGGCTATGGCATCTACACCGCGGTCACCGGGGACAATCCCCTGGCAAAGCCGGACCACAGCCTGCTGCCTCCTGCCTCCTCCGGGGGAAACTCAGTGCCGGATGTATCCCTCCAGGACAAACCCGGGGACGGAACAGACCTGTACGACGGTTCCGCCCTGGATGGGGGGCTTTCCAACGCGGAGATCTACAAAAAGGTCTCCCCCTCGGTGGTAGCCATTGTCGCGGGCCAGGGAAGCGGCTTTTCCGCCCAGAAGGGCCTGGGCAGCGGCATCATTATGAGCGAGGACGGGTACATTATCACCAACGCTCACCTGACCGAAAACGCCACCGACTTCGAGGTGATCCTGGCGGACGGGGAGAACAGCTACAAGGCCCAGGTGGTGGGCTCGGACACCCGCAATGACCTGGCGGTGCTGAAGATCAGCGCCAGTGGTCTGACCCCGGCGGAGTTCGGCGACAGCAGCCAGACCGAGGTCGGGGAGCGGGTGTGCGTCATCGGCAACCCCCTGGCTCTGAACTTCCGGAACACCCTTACTGTGGGGTACGTCTCGGCCCTTAACCGGGAGGTCCTGGTCAACGAGCGGACCATCAACTTCATTCAAACCGACGCGGCCATCAACCCGGGGAATTCCGGCGGCCCGCTGATCAACGCCTTCGGCCAGGTTATTGGCATCAGCTCGGCCAAGATCGTTCTTCCGGAATACGAGGGGATCTGCTTTGCCATCCCCATCAGCGACGCCATGCCCATTGTCCGGGAGCTGATCGCCAACGGCAAGGTCACCGGAAGGCCGGTACTGGGGATCACCGCCAAGGCGGTAAAGGCCACCGAGGCAGAGTTCTACGAGATCCCCATGGGGCTGTGGGTAAACTCGGTAAATCCGGGGGCAGACATTGGGTCCAAGGGGGTCCGGGAGGGAGACATTATCACCCATATTAACGGGCAGCCGGTATATACCTTGGATGCCTGCTCCAAGATTCTGGGGGAGCACGATCCTGGGGACATGGTGACAATCACTGTATTCCGGCGGGAAAGCGCAATCGAAGACAAAAACTTCACCGTAGAAGTACAGCTTCAAAGTTCCTAGCCCCACAGGCCCTACCCGGCGGCCTGATGGCCGCTGACAGACCCTACCCGCCGCTGCGCGGCTTAACGGTGTGCGGGGTGGATAGTGGGTGCCTGGAGTCTGAACGGGTACAAGGCGAAGCGATTCCCCGGCCTTTGACGGACTGGGAGGGCGAGGTTTTTGCCGGTGCAGCACCATACCAGAAGCCCAACGCCCAGTACCGGGTAGCCTTTCTGTCACCGGACATCAGTCCGGTCCGGGTCCAGGGCGGACAGCGCCTGGTCGCCCGCCGCCTGCGCCC
>JAAWEO010000210.1 GCA_022794295.1 Angelakisella sp.
AGCTCTTAGCGCGGAGAGGCTTTGCTTACTTTCTTTTTGAAAGAAAAAAAGAAAGTTGGCCGTAGGCCACGGTCCCGAAGGGATCAGGCCTGCTCGCCCCCCACCCAGCTAACCTGCAAATACACCCCAGTGGGGTGTTTTGCAACAACCGTCCCCCTCGCATGGACCGGCCCAGGCCGGTCCATGCGACCCGCTAAAGGCCGCCCCTAGGCGGCCCAAAAAACCGCACGGCCCCAAAGCTCCCACAAGAAGCCCCTGCCCCTGGCAGCGGCTTTTTGTTTTTCCTGAAAAATTAAGGACCTAACCCTTGTAACCGGTCGAAAGCTTGTGTATAATGGGGGAGATTGGAGGAAGAACGGAATGAACAACAATAGAATGAGTATCGCAAAAAATATTCTGCGGGCAGCGGCGGGACTGTTTATCTTCTCCTTTGGGACCTACCTGACCATCCAGGCCAGCATCGGGGTCAGCCCCTGGGACACCCTGAACCTGGGCCTTTCCGGAACCTTTGGGGTGATGTATGGCACCGCCAGCATCACCGTCTCGCTGGTGGTGCTGACCATCGACCTTTTCCTTAGGGAGCCCATTGGGATCGGAATGCTTCTGGACGCCTTTCTGATCGGGAAATTTGTGGACCTTTTTAACTGGCTGGATATCGTTCCCCCCCAGGAAAACCTGCTGATGGGGGTGCTGGTCATGACAGGGGGGATGGCCCTGATGGGGGCCTCCCAGGCCCTCTATATGGGGGCCGGATTGG
Organism: Angelakisella sp.; assembly: GCA_022794295.1. Classification (GTDB taxonomy): domain Bacteria; phylum Bacillota; class Clostridia; order Oscillospirales; family Ruminococcaceae; genus Angelakisella. The sequence continues at coordinate 758 of JAAWEO010000210.1, forward strand.
GGTGCGGCCCCCGGGATGCCCTGATGGTGGGCTTGGGGAAGCGGTTCCGGTCTGTCCCCATTGGCGTTGTCTGCATCTTTATGCTGGGTGCGGCGGCTTTGGCCGGCTGGCTGCTGGGGGGCCCCATTGGGCTTGGCACCCTGTACTGCACCTTCTTCGCCGGCCCCATTATGCAGGTGACCTACCGGCTGCTCCGCTTTGATCCCACCGCCATTACCCACCAGGACCTTCTCACCTCGGCCAAAATCCTTGCCGGTCCCAGAAAGGAAGCTCTGACATGAACCAGACCAGAGGGAGCCTGATAAAGAACCTTTTGATGGTCACCCTGGGGATGTTCCCCCTCAGCTTTGGGGTCTACATTACCATTCAGGCCGGTATCGGGGTGAGCCCCTGGGATGCCCTGGCCTTGGGGCTGGCAAGGACCTTTGGCATCTCTTACGGCACAGGAAACATTTTGATCGGCCTGACCGTGGTGGTCCTGGATCTGCTCCTCCGGGAGCCCATCGGCCCCGGGACCATTGTCAACGCCATCCTTCTGGGAAAGCTGGTGGATCTTTTCCGCTGGCTGGACTGGATCCCGCCCCAGGAAAGCTGGCTGACCGGGATCCCCATGATAATCGCCGGGTGGTTTTTGGTGGGGTTCGGCCAATACCTTTACATGCGGCCTGCCCTGGGCAGCGGCCCCCGGGATTCCCTTATGGTGGCCCTGAAGCGGCGGATCAGGCGGATCCCCATTGGGATCATCAGCGTGATGATCCTGGTCACCGTGGCATTTCTGGGCTGGCTGTTGGGGGGATCTATTGGCATCGGGACCCTGATCTCCGTCTGTCTGGCCGGTCCCATTATGCAGCTGGTTTTTCGCTGGGTGGCCTTTGATGCCACCGCGGTCCGCCATCAGGATATCCTCACCTCTGTAAGGGTCCTTTTAAAAGGGAAAATGTCTGAGACGGACCGGTGATCCCCGGAGAGGTGTGCTTCTGAATACAAAAGCAAAAGGCGGGCCATCCTTTGGGGGATGACCCACCTTTACAGCTGCTGTGTGGTTCAGTCCTTAAAGGTGTGCTCCCGGTCCTGCCTGGGATCCAGAATGGTGGGGTTGCCGTAGGCGGTCGCCTGCTCGTTGATCACCACCAAAAAGGAGGCAGGGCCGCCCACTGCCAGCTGGACATGGGACATCCGGGGGTCAAAGTAGAGGCTGTCCCCCTCCTCCAGGATCAGCTCGTGATCCCCCAAAAGGACCTTTACGGTACCCGTTAGGACATAGTTAAACTCCTGTCCGCTGTGGCAGAAATACTCCGGGGCCTCGTCAATGGGGTCGATATTTACGATCATAGGCTCCATCTCCCGACCCACATAGTTGGTCGCCAGGGAGGAAAACCGGTACCCGGGGTAACGCTCTACATCAAGACCGGCCCCCTTCTTCACCAGGGCGTAGGTGCGCATCTTCGGGGGCTTGCCGGTGAGAAGCAGGGTGGGGTCCACCTGGAAAAGGGCGGCGGCCCCATACAGCACCCCGACCGGGATGTCGTCCTTCCCCTCCTCGTAGCGGCAGTAGTCCTCGATACACACCCCCAGCTGCATGGAAACATCCTCGAGGCTCATTTCCAGCACTTCCCGAAGCTCTTTGATCCGTTTGGCAATCTGCACTACCTGGTCGTTCATAGCCACACTCCCTTTTCTTTGTTTTTCTCATTATATCACAGGACCAAAGAAATGGAAAGAGGGCAGCAGGGCCGCCGGATAGGAGGGGTTGCGTGGAGAATCCTCCTTTGGTATAATGAAAACAGTAAGCCGCACATGGGAATCCTTATAATACCGGTGCGGAGAAGGGTGGTTTTTGTTTTGGAAAAGATCAAGTTCATCACCGACACCGCCTGCGATATCCCCCTTTCCACCGCCCTGGCCCAGGGGGTGGAGGAGGCTCCCTTGTCGGTCACCATTCGGGGAAAGACCTACCGGGAAAGCTATGATATCAGCCCCCAGGAGTTTTATGACCTCTGTGCCCAGACAAAGGAGCTTCCGGTTTCTGCCGGGGTCAATTCCACCGAGTATTTTTCCCGCCTGGAAAAGGCCTGGGAGGAAGGGTACACAGCGGCCTGTATCGTCTGTATCAATGCCAGGGGATCGGTCTGCTATACCGCCGCCTGTCATGCCCGGGAGGATTTCTTTGAGGAGCATCCGGAGGCTGTGGGAAATCTGCGGGTAGAGATTGTGGACAGCCGCACCTACTCCATCGCCTACGGCATCCCGGTGATGAAGGCTGCCCGGATGGCGAAAAACGGCAAGTCCCTGGACGAGATCCTTGCCTTCTTTGATGACTGGTTCGACCGGGTGGAGATCTACTTCTGTCCCCTTTCCTTTGAATTTGTCAAGCGCAGCGGCCGCGTTAGCCGCACCATCGCCTTTGTGGGGGATACCCTGGGCATCCGTCCGGTGATCCACATCATCGAGGGGAAAACCGCCGCTGATGCCAAAGTCCGGGGGAACGGGAAGATTACCGAGGCCATGGAGAAGATCGCCATCAGCCGGATGCTTCCCGCCGGAGACTACGGCATTCTGGTGGGGACCCCCAGGGATTTGGCGGAGGACCTGGAGCGGCGCCTTACCGCCTACACCGGCCACGGCCCTGCGGTGGTAGAGAGCGCCGGCCCCTGCATCACCATCAACGGCGGTCCCCAGCTGGTAGCCTTCTGCTGCCTCAGCCGTATCCCCCGGGGAGAATTCGGGATCACAGGAAAGCTCTACCGGGCGGCGGGAACCGCTGCGGAGGCTGCTGCAAAGACCGCCGCTGCGGCTGCCGAAACGGTCGCAGAAACAGCCGCCAAAACAGCCGCCAAAACAGCAGCAGCGGCTGCCAAGGCAGGGGAGGAGCTCCTGAAAAATGTGACCAGCAAATTAAATAAGGGATAGTAAAGCGAAGAATTCAGGCGGCGGCTCCTTTATATAAAAGGAGAAAGCTGGGACCTCGAATGGATCGATAAACCGGGGCCTGTGGAAATAACCATAGGAATAAATAGAAAAAACAAAGGAAAAATAATACCAAAAGTAGAATTTATACTGGGTTCTACTCAAAAAAGCTGTAATGTCGAAAAAATAAGAAAAAAATCAAAAAACCCGAAAAAAGGTGTTGACAAGGGAAGGAGGATGTGGTATTATAACTAAGCTGTCCCGCGGGGCAAGGCCAGGCGGGAGAAAAA
>JAAWEO010000211.1 GCA_022794295.1 Angelakisella sp.
CCGCCGAGATCTCGGCGGAGAACTTGTTTTTATACCGCATCTGCTGGATGGTCAGGTAATGCCGGGCGTGTTCCAGCTCGTCGGCAATGGGGATGCAGCTGCTCCCCCGGCTCAGGGAGATGCGGAACAGCCGTGCCAGGGAGGTGAGCATCCGCACCGCGTCCCCGGTGCGGCCGTTTTCGGTCATCCAGATCACCGAGTCCAGGGTGTTGTAAAGGAAATGGGGGTTGATCTGGGACTGGAGGACATCCAGCTCGCTGCGGCGCTTCTGCTTTTCCTGCTGGATGATGTCGTCCATCAGGTGCCGCAGGGTGGAGACCATGGACTGGATGGAGCGGCTCAGATGCTCCACCTCGTAGGGTCCCCCCACATCCAGGTCCACCTGCTCCGCCCCGGCCTCCAGCTCCTTCACCGCCAGGTCCAGCTTCTTCACTGGGGCGGTGATCCAGGCGGAAAGGCGCAGGTTGACAAAGACCAGCAGAAAGATGGAAAAGAAGACGATGAAAAGGAAAAAAAGGAGCAGCTCCCCGTAGTTGTCCCACAGGATCTCCTCCGGGACCACCCCCACCAGCTTCCAGCCGGTATAGCCCACCGTCTTGACCGTCACCAAACGGCGCTGCCCCAGAAAGGTCTCGTTGTGGCTGCCATCGGTGTACCGGGCCGCGGCCTGGTTGTTTTCCTCCAAAAGCTGGGCGTAGATCAGCTGCTGCCGGGGGTGGTAGATGATCTCCCCCTCCCCGTCCACCAGGTAGAGATACCCCTGCCCGGAGCCCAGCTCCACATCCTTGCAGATCTGCTCGATACCCCCGTAGTTCATATCCACCAGGAGGACCCCTTTTTCCACCGCCCCGCTGCGGGTCAGCTCCACCTGGCGGCTGAGGGAGACCACCCACCGGTAGCGGTGGTCCGGGTCCTCAAACAGATTCTGAACGTGGGGAGTGGAAAAGTGGAAGTTCTCTATCCGCTCCCGTGCGGCGGAAAACCAGCCCTCGGTCTGAGGGGTGACCCCGGACTTCAGCCTGCCCAAGGGGGCGGCGGCCTCCAGGCCCCCGTCCTCCCGAAAGACTGCAATGGTGACCAGCCGGTCCCGGCTGCTCTGGTAAAGGAGCTCCAGCTCCGGAGAAAGGCCCCCGGTCCCCAGGTCGGTATCCTTGATCACCTGGTAGTAGGCGGCATCCGAGACCCGCATCATCCCCCGGAGGTAGGCATCCAGGCTCAGGTTCACCTGGGAGATGACCCGCTGGGTGTTTTCTGCTGTCTGGGCGTTTGTGGTGGCGGAAAACCGCAAAAAGAGGGTCATTCCCAGAAACACCATCCCTGCCACCGCCACCGCGGTAAAGGAAAGGGAGAGGATCAGCTGAATGCTGGAGCGGCGGTAGGCACCGGTCCAGCGCCTGCGCAGGCGGGCCAGCAGCTTCCCCATTGCGGTCCCCTCCTTTCCCCCGGGCCGGTCAGCCGCCGGCGCGGTATTTTGTCGGGCTTACGCCGAAGTGCTTTTTAAACACATAGCTGAAGTAGTTGGCATCCTCGTAGCCGCACTGCCGGGCGATTAGATAGGTCTTTTCCTCGCTGTTCTTCAGGGCCTCCGCCGCCGCTTCCATCCGGACCACGGTGACATAGGCAGTAAAGCTCATCCCCGTCCCCTTTTTAAACAGGGTGGAAAAGTAGGCGGAGCTCAGGTGGAGGTGGTCGCAGAGGCGCTCCACCGAAAGGTCGCTCTCCCCGTAGTGCTCCCGGATAAACTCCCGGGCCCGCTCCACGGTGCGGCCAGCGGAATCGGTGCGCTGGCGGCGGATCAGGGCCTGGATGCGCAGGCACCGCTCCAGGCACCACTCCCCCAGGGCCCCGGGGGAGGAAAAGTCGCTGGCCTGGACCGCTCCGGTAAAGCCCGGGCCGAATACCTCCTCCAGGTCCAGCCCCGCCCCTCGGGCAAGGCGCAGCAGGCAGGTGAGCAGCTCCAGGAAAAAGAGGTTCCACTGTCCTGCCCCCAGACCGGAGGCCCTCAAACGCCGGGTGAGGCGGTCCACCACCTCCTGGACCTCCTGCTGGCCCCCCAGCTTGACAGCGGCGGAAAGCTCCCGTTCGTCATTCTCGTCAAAGCTCAGGGAGATCCCCGCCTCCGGCTCCAGGTCCCCGATATAGATGACCCGGCCGGTGCCCTCCAGGCCCCGGTAGGCCAGGGCGCTCCGGGCTCCCTCGGCGGACTGGGGCAGTCCCCCCACCTCGGCGCAGGGGGTCCCCACCCCAATGGTCAGGGTCTGGCCCAGGTAGCTTTGGGTCAGGGCACAGACCCGCTCCAGGGCCTCAATAAAGGTGTAGATGGACCCGGTCCCCTGGAAGGCGGCCAGCACCGCCGCCCCGTCCCCGTAGAGAAAGGCCCGGCAGCGGCACCCGGGCAGCTGCAGCCCCTCCTCCAGCAGCTGCCGGAGGGCCAGGGCCAGCATCTCCCGGCGGTCTGTGGTGCCCTCGATGGAGGCCAGGGCGGCCACCCAGGCCTCCCCGGAAAGATCCAGCTCCAGCCGGGCGGCCCGGTCCACCGCCTCCTCCGGGGGGATGCTCCCCTCCAAAAGCTGGGTGCAGAACAGCTCCCGGAGCACCGGCAGGCTTTCCTCGTACCGCCTGCGGAGAAGCTCCGTGTTCTGGCGCTGGGTGCGCTCGGTATCCAGGGTCTCCCGGAGCTTTCGCAAAACGCCGGAGAGCTCCTCGGCGCTGATGGGCTTGAGGATGTACTCAAAGACGTTCATCTGGATGGCCTGCTTGGCGTACTGGAATTCGTCGAAGCCGGAAAAAATCACGAACCTGGAGGCGGGCAGACGCCCGCTGAGAATGCGGCAGAGCTCCAGCCCATCCAGGAAGGGCATTTTAATATCGGTGAGGACCACATCTGGGGAAAGGACCTCGGCCAGCTCCAGGGCCTCCCGGCCGTTTTCCGCCTCCCCCACCAGGGTGAAGCCCAGGCCCTCCCAGTCCATTTTGCGGCTGATCCCCACCCGGATATCCTCCTCGTCATCCACCAGCAGCACCCGGTACAGGTCCATGGTCCTTCCTCCCTTACAGTATGACAAGATTTCCGGAAAAAAGCAAGAGAAGGGGGCGCCTTTTCTGCAAGAGAAACGCGCCCCCAAAAACTATCATTTTCGATTACTTTTTGACCAGATACTTTCTCATATCCAGGGCGCAGGCAAAGAGGATAATGGCACCCTTGACCAGATAGATCAGGTCCTGGGGCACATTTACCATGTTAAGGCCCACAAAGATCAGACGCAGCATTACCACGCCGATGACAATGCCCCGGATCTTACCGATACCGCCCACAAAGGAGACGCCGCCGATGACGCAGGCCGCAATGGCGTCGGCCTCGTAGTTCAGGCCGGTGTTGGCGGTGTTGGAGGCCACACGGGCACCCTCGATAAAGCCGGTGACCGCGTACATGGCCCCGGCCAGGGCAAAGACCAGAATGGTGGTGGCAAAGACGTTGACACCGGAGACCCTGGCGGCCTCCTCGTTGGCGCCCAGGGCGAACATGTTCTTGCCGAAGGTGGTCTTGTTCCAGATAAACCACATAATGGCGGTGCAGACCAGGGCGATCCAGACATAGTTGGGAATGGGGGTGCCGGCGATCTTGGCAAAGGGCAGGGAGCCTGTGATGAAGTCGCTGTAGCTCTTATCCAAGCCGGAGATGGCCATGCCCTTGTTATTGCCGGCCTTGACGTACAGCAGCAGGATGGTGTAGACGATCAGCTGGGTCGCCAGGGTGACGATAAAGGGATGGAGCTTGAACTTGGCTACAAAGAAGCCGTTAAAGGCGCCGAACAGGGCACCGATGACCATAGCCAAGGCCAGCACCAGCAGCACATTGGGCGGGGTGATCTTTTCCCACATTTTGCTGGTGGTGGTAACGGCCTGGAGCAGGGAGGCGGAGATGCAGGCGGTGAGGCCCACAAT
>JAAWEO010000212.1 GCA_022794295.1 Angelakisella sp.
CCAGGCGCTGTCCGCCCTGGACCCGGACCGGACTGATGTCCGGTGACAGAAAGGCTACCCGGTACTGGGCGTTGGGCTTCGGGCATGGTGCTGTGCCGGTAGGTGCGTTAGTCTCCCCGGTCCGTCAAAGGCAAGGGCTGCCCTGTACAGGCCCTGCCTGTGCATTCTGCCCCGGAATCTCCATATAAATATAGGGACTAATCCGTAAAGGAGCGACCTGTTATGAAGCATCCCCGGTGGCGCTTAGCTGCATTGGCCCTGGCGGCAGCCATCCTCTCTGCCTTCGGCATTGCTCCCGCCCAGGCCCACTGCCTGGTCACCAATGAGGACTACTCCGTTGGCGCAAAAGCTGCTGTGGTTATGGAAGCCGCTACCGGGACCCTTCTGTTCGCCCAAAATCCCCACCAACAGCTCCCTATGGCTAGTACCACCAAAATTATGACCGCCCTCCTGACCCTGGAACAACCCAACCTGGACCAGGAATTTACCGTGGACCCCGCCGCCATCCAGGTGGAGGGCTCCTCCATGGGCCTCCAGAAAGGGGATACCGTTACCCTCCGGGCCCTGGCAGGGGGAATGCTCACCGCCAGCGGCAATGATGCCGCCAACGCCGCCGCGGTCCGTGTCTCCGGCAGCCAACAGGCCTTCGTTCAGGAGATGAACCGCCGGGCCGGGGAGCTGGGGATGGTGAACACCCGCTTTGTCACCCCCTCCGGCCTGGATGCCGAGGGCCATTGCTCCACCGCCTATGATATGGCCCTTCTGGGCCGGGCCGCGCTGGAAAACCCGGAGTTTGCCCGTATGGCCGGGGAAAAGCGCCTCTCCCTTACCTTTGGCAATCCCCCCTACCAGCGCAGCCTCTTAAACCACAACCGCCTCCTTTCCCTCTATCCGGATGCGGTTGGCATCAAAACCGGGTTCACCCGAACCGCGGGCCGGTGCTTGGTCTCCGCCGCCCGGCGGGATGGGGTCACCCTTGTGGCGGTGACCCTGGGCTGCGGGGATGATTGGAATGTCCATATGTCCCTTTACGAGCGGTATTTCCCCCTGGTCTCCCTCCGGGAGCTGTCCCCCCAGGGGGAGATCTTCCTCCCGGTCACTGGGGGGACCGCAGCCAATGTCCCCCTCCTTCCCACCGAGACCCCCACCCTTCCCTCGGTCCAGGGGCAGGAAAAAACCGTGACCCAGAAAATTTTTACCCCTAATTTTGCCTATGCCCCCCTAAAAGAGGGTGACATTGTCGGCAAGATAGTATATTATATGGAGGGACAGCCGGTGGCGGAAAGCCCCCTGGCTGCGGGGAAGGAGGTAGACGCCCTTCCCATGGAACAGTCCCAAACGCTGGGGGAACGGCTCCGGCGTATGCTGGGACGCGACTAGAAAGGACCATCAAAGCCATGCCAAAACCCATCCGGATCCAAAAGCTCCTCAGTGACAGCGGCATTCTTTCCCGCCGGAAAACCGAGGAATACATTGCCGCCGGGCGGATCACCGTCAACGGCCGCAAGGCCGAGCCCGGCCACCCCGCCTACCCCACCGATGCCATCGCCATCGATGGGGTGCGTGTGCGCCTGGAGAAGAAGAAAGAAAACCGCTATATTATGCTTAACAAGCCCCGGGGGTATGTGACCACCACCAGCGACGAGCTGGGCCGCCGGTGTGTCACCCAGCTGGTGGAGGACCTGGAGACCCGGGTCTACCCGGTGGGCCGCCTGGACCGGGACAGCGAGGGGCTTCTTCTGCTCACCAACGACGGGCAGTTTGCCAACCTGATCATGCACCCCAGCCATCACATTGGCAAGACCTACCGGGTGACGGTGCGCCCCGGCATCACCGAGGACCAGTGCGTGGCCCTTTCCGCCGGGGTAGATATTGGCCGGGACGGGGAAAAGGAGGTCACCGCCCCTGCCACCGTTTTGGTGCTGGAAAAATACCCGGACCGGGCGGTGGTGCAGATCACCATCACCCAGGGGAAAAACCGCCAGGTGCGCCGGATGTGCGAGGCCCTGGGCCTTACCGTGGCCCGGCTCAAGCGGACCGCTGTCGGTCCTCTCCGCCTGGGGATGCTGCCCCCTGGCCAGTGGCGGGAGCTGAAAAAAAGCGAGCTGATCGCCCTGCGCAACGCCGGGGGCGGCATTGCTGCGGAGGCGGCCCTCCAGTCCTCCGAGCAGGAGAAAAAACAACCGGCGCCATCCCCCGCCAGAGGCAAAAAGCAAGCCGCCAAGCCCCGCCAGGGGCAAAAGAGAACTGGGGTGAAGCAGTCCGGCCCGAAAAATGCCTCCGGTGACCGGATGAAGCGGGACCGCACCGGCGGGATGCGCTTCCAGGCCCCGGACAAGCCCCGGGGCGGCAGAAGGGGAGGGTCCGGAAAATGATCCGCATTCTGCCTGTCCCGGAGGAATCCCTTCCCGGCCTCTGCCGGGAAAAGGGGCTCTCCCCCAGGGGGACTGCCCTGCGGGGATATACCGCCGCCCAGGGGGAGGAACCGTTGGGCTGGTGTGTGGCTGCCGCCGGGGAGCCCTGTGTCATTTTGGGGGTGGAGGCCCAAGACCCCCAGATCGCTGACGGTTTGCTCCGGGCAGCCTTGTTCCCCCTGTACCAGGGGGGAGCCGCCCGGTACCGCTTTGAAAGCACCCCAGGAGGGCCTCTCCCGGCGGGATATGTCCTTCGGGGGGAGGGGGAGCTTGCAGAGCTCTTTGCCCCCTGTGGGGAAAGAAGGAGGAAAACAGATGAATGAAGCACTGGAAACGGCGCTGGCCGTTCTGCTGGGATATCTTTTGGGGAGCATCAGCTTTTCCATTATCCTCAGCCGCCTGAAATACCGGGACGACATCCGCCGCCACGGCAGCGGCAACGCAGGAATGACCAACACCCTGCGCACCTACGGAAAGCTCTCCGCAGCCATTGTGCTGGCGGGGGACTTTGGCAAGGGCTTTTTGGCGGCATGGCTGGGGTGGCAGCTGGGGTGGAGCCCCCTGGCGGCCTATCTGGCCGGACTTGCCGCCGTAGTGGGCCATATGTTCCCCTTCTACTTTGGCTTTCGCGGGGGAAAGGGCGTGGCAACAGCAGCAGGGGTCATCCTGGGGACCTGCCAGCCGGTGTTTCTGGTGCTGGCCGGAACCTTTGTCGCAATTATCTTTTTCAGCCGCTATGTCTCCCTGGGCTCCGTCTCGGTAGCAGCCCTCTACCCCCTGGCCATGATCTTCCTGGCCTGGGGTCCCAGCGGCTTCCTCCGCCCCGAAATGCTCTGCTCCCTAGGAATGGCCGCCCTTGTGATCTGGGCCCACCGCAGCAACATCCAGCGCCTGCTTGCCGGAACAGAAAACCGCCTGGGACAAAAGAAAAATTAAACCAAACGAAACGGGGCCCCCACCCAAGGCCCTGTTTTTTTTGTTCCCCTCACCCCCACAATCCTCACCCCCATCCCCCGGCCCGCAGCCCATTAGCCGCAAAGCGGCTCCGCCGGAGGCACCAAAGCCCACAGGCCATTTGCCCGAAGGGCTCCGCCGGAGGCACCAAAGACGTCCCCAACCTGCCGCCGTGCGGCATTCGCCGCGAAGCGGCCTTAGCCCGAAGGGCTCTGCTTTTTTCCGCAGAAAAAAGCACCTTATCCGGCCAACGAGCCTCCGGCCGCCAAAGCCCGGACGCCGGTAAGCGGCAGCACAAATCCAAGATGCCAGCACAACCCAGCCGCCTGGCGCCATCAGTAGGAACACGCTGGTAATAGATCAAGGTACTGCCCAAAACGGACCCCGCTCCGTGGGTGAGATCAGGCGGCCTGTGGGTCAACCGCCCAAGGCCGGAGCCTTTGGCCGCCCCCAACCCCCTGGCCCGCAGGCCATTGCCGCGAAGCGGCCTTAGCCCGAAGGGCACCGCTTTTTTCCGCAGAAAAAAGCACCTTATCCGGCCAACGAGCCTCCGGCCGCGAAAGCCCGGACGCCA
>JAAWEO010000213.1 GCA_022794295.1 Angelakisella sp.
CGCTGTCCGCCCTGGACCCGGACCGGACTGATGTCCGGTGACAGAAAGGCTAGCCGGTACTAGGCGCCGGGCTTTGGGCATGGTGCTGCGCCGGCAGAAGCCTCGCCCGCCCCAGTCCGTCAAAGGCTGGGGAATCGTCCCGCCCTGCACCCGTCCGGACTCCAGGCACCCACTATCCACCCCGCACACCGTCAAGGCGCACAGCGCCGGGTAGGGGCTGGCAGCGGGCCCTGGCCCGCAAAAAGCCGCTCTTACAATTCGAAAGCGGCATAGTAAAGGAGTTGTGATATCGTTGAGAAAGATCGAGTGGAATAATAAATATACCACTATCGCTGTCTATGTCTTCCTGGTGGTGGCCGCCTGCGTCCTCTTTGGCGCAGCCGTGCAGAACTTCCAGCTGATCTGGGGCTTCTTCTGCCAGGTGGTGAAATATCTCCTGCCTTTTATCTATGGCTTTGTCCTGGCCTATATCCTCTCCCCCCTGGTCCATCACCTGGAAACCCCCCTGAAGGAAAAAACCAGCCTCTCCCCCAGGGCCCGGCGCTCTCTCGCTATGGCCGGGAGCTACCTTTTGGTCATCATCGCCATCAGCATTTTCGGTATGGTCGTCCTCCCTGTTCTGGTGGAAAGCGCCGCCCAGCTGGTGGGGAATGTCAGCTTCTACACCGGACGCATTAACGACCTGATCAATCAGCTCCTTGCCTATATCCCCGACGAGGCTATCTCTAAGGAGGTCCAGGCGGCTATCACCCAGGTCTTTGGCCTAATCTACGAGTTCATCTCCACTTTCCTGACCCAGGCTGTTTCTGTCGCCACCAAGGTGGCCAGCTCGGTCATTGAGGTGGTCATGGGCATTATCATTTCGGTGTATATGCTCTCCGATAAGGAGAAGCTGATCGCCCAGGTGAAGAAGATCCTCTCCGCCTTCCTCCCCGCCCGGGCTATGGAGGAGATCCTCCGGGTGGCCCATGACAGCAACCAGAAGTTCAGCGGCTTCATCACCGGCAAGATCATCGATTCTACCATTATCGGCATCCTCTGCGCCATTGGGATGCTGGTCTTCCGGATGCCCTTTGTTGCCCTGGTCAGCCTGATCGTCGGCATTACCAACGTGATCCCCTACTTCGGGCCCTTTATTGGCGCCATCCCCGGGGTCATCCTGGTGCTTATTGGCGGGGATGTCACCCAGGCGGTGATCTTCGGGGTCTTTATCCTGGGCCTACAGCAGTTTGACGGCAACATCCTGGGCCCTGCTATTTTGGGGCAGTCCACCGGTCTTTCCGCTATGTGGGTGGTCTTTGCCATCCTTCTTTTTGGGGGGCTCTACGGCTTTGTGGGAATGCTGATCGGCGTGCCCCTCCTGGCGGTGATCTTCGGCATCCTGCGCAGCATCGTCAATGCCATGCTCCGCAGGAAGGGGATGTCGGTGGATACCCAGGATTATGCCTCCGGCCAGCACCCCCTTCTGTGATGCCTATGTCTATGGATATCCCCCGGTATCTCCGGGACCACCGCGGCATCCTCCTTTCGGACCAGCAGCAGGCCGCGGTGGAGGCGGTCTCCGGAGATGTCCTGCTCCTGGCGGTGCCCGGAGCGGGCAAAACCACCGTTCTTACCGCCCGTATTGCGAACCTGATGGCCAACCATTACACTGACCCCCAAAGGCTGCTGATCCTTACCTTTAACCGGGAATCGGCCCGGGATATGGCAAGGCGGTGGGAGCGGCTCTTTGGGGATCTTTTCCCCCGCGATCCCGCTTTTTCCACCATTCACAGCTTTTGTCTGCGCCTGCTGGGGGAGTACGCCGCCGGGCGGGGCACCCAGGTCCCGGAGCTTCTGGAGGGCCGGGGCAAGGGCAGAGAAGGGGTCCTGCGGGATATCTACCGGGAGCTTACCGGGGAGTTTTTGACCGACGAGGCCCTGGGGCGGGCAGTAAACGCCATGGGCTACTGCGTCAATATGCGCCTGACCCCGGAGGAACGGGAGCGGTTCAGCCGGATCGTCCCCCAGTTTCCCCGGCTCTTTCTGAGGTACACTGCCTGGAAGCGGAAAAACGCCCTGATGGACTTTGACGATATGCTTCTCTTTGCCAACACCGCCCTGGAACGGACCCCCGCCCTCCGGGAGCGGTTTGCCGGGCGGTACGACTATATCCTGGTGGACGAGGCCCAGGATACCTCCCGGCTGCAGCACAGCATTTTGGAGCAGCTGGGGCGAAAAAATCTTTTTCTGGTGGGGGATGAGGACCAGAGCATCTACGGCTTCCGGGGCGCCTGGCCCCAGGGGCTCCTTCAGTTTTTCCAGGGCCACCCGGAGGGGAAGCTCCTGAAGCTGGAGGAAAACTACCGCAGCACCGCCGCCATTGTTGACGGGGCCTCCCGCCTGATCCAGGGGAACCGCCAACGGTACCCCAAGGCCATCTTTACCCGGCGGGAGGAAGGAAAGCCTATTGGGATCCTGCGGGATTTGGACCACAGCGAGCAGTATGAAGCCATTGCGGACCTGGTCGAGCGCCTCCCCCAGGGGGAGACCTGCGCCGTTTTGTACCGCACCGGCTTTTCCGGCATCGGCCTGGGGCGGGTGTTCCGCCGCCGGGGTATCCCCTTCTTCTCCCGGGAAAGCCGCCTGGGGTACGCCTCCGATGCCATCACCCGGGAGGTGTCCAACCTGATGATCCTGGCGGACCGCCCCGGGGACCCGGATGCCTTCCGCCGGTGCTGGTTTCTCCTTCCCTGCACCATTCCCAAGGCCGCGGCGGAGGAGGCCATCCGGGCAGGGGAAAGGGACCTCCTCCGCTATGTCCTGGAGGAGGTCTCCTTTGCCAGCAAAAACACCGGGAGGCTGGCCTGGGTCCACCGGGTCCTTGACCGGATGAAGAACCAGCCCCCGGCCCGGCAGCTAAAGACGATACTGGGGGAGCTGGAATATCTGGAATTTTTGGACCACCGCTGCCAGGAAAGCTACGACCGCAACGCCTACCTTCAAAAGCTGTCGGTGCTGGCGCAGATTGCCGCCGAAAGCCCGGATACCGAGACCTTCCTCCGGGAGACCGCCGCTGCCGGGGAGGTGCTGGACTGCCCGGAGCCCCAGCCGGTGACCCTTTCCACGGTTCACTCCGCCAAGGGGCAGGAGTTTGACCGGGTCATTATCGCAGACGCCCTGGAGGGGGTGTTCCCTGCCGCCGATGCTTTGGGGGCCAGGGCCGGGGGCGATCCCCAGCCCCTGGAGGAAGAAGCCCGGCTCTTTTACACCGCCATGACCCGGGCCCGGAACCGCCTGGTGATCTTTGCCCCCAAAGCCTGCCTGGGCCAGCCTTTGATGTCCTCCCGTTTTCTCCGGCCGGTGGAAGGCGCTGGAGCACCGGTGGTCAAGGGGATCCCCCTCACCCCGGGGCTTCGCATTGCCCACGCCTATTACGGCGTTGGCTCTCTGGAAAAGGCAGAGGGCGGCAAGCTGACTGTCACCTTCCGCCACTACGGGACCAAACGCTTTTCTATAAAGCAGCTGGAAGCTGGCAAGGAACTAGTCATCTGCTGAGCGGCGGCCTGATAGACCCTACCCGCTGCTTCGCAGCTTGACGGTGTGGGAAAGGGATAGCGGGTGCCTGGAGTCCTAACGAGCACAAGGCGAAACGATTCCCCTGCCTTTGACGAACTGGATAGGGGTAACTCCTACCAGCCCAAGACCCCAGGCAGGACCTTTCGCCTTGCACACGCCCCCGTAGGGTCTAAAGTTTAGGGCCGACCTTTTCAAAGGGCTGGGCGTAGCCCACGTGCCCGAAGGGCTCGGGGTCAGGGCGGCGCCCTGGTCGCCCTCCGCAGAGGGCGAAATGCTCCCGTATCCTTACCGGAGGGCGCATTTCTGCCGCCGCAGCGGCGTCTCGGAGCGCAACTGCCCCGAAGGGGCAGCTCTTAGCGCGGAGAGGCTTTGCTCCTTTC
>JAAWEO010000214.1 GCA_022794295.1 Angelakisella sp.
TTCCGCCATTTTTTAGCGATATTTTATAGAAAATCCATAAACATCAGATTCCCTATTGACAAATCTTCGCCCTTCCGGTATAATATTTACCGTTGCAGGATTTCCGCTGGTGTAGCTCAGCTGGTAGAGCAGCTGATTTGTAATCAGCAGGTCGGGGGTTCGAATCCGTCCACCAGCTCCACTTTTTCACCAGCGCTTGCGCACAAAACCAAATATGGAGGAGTTCCCGAGTGGTCAAAGGGGGCAGACTGTAAATCTGTTGCTTCGGCTTCAATGGTTCGAATCCATTCTCCTCCACCATGGCGCAGCCGCTAAGGCACGCCCTACCTGGCCCCTTCAAAAGAGGGGGCCTTACCTTTGTGTAAAATCTTAGTGACTGTCTGGAGTCCTAATGTGCATAAGGAGAAGCGATTCCCCTGCCATTAACAGACAAGAAAAAGGCAGCATCTGCCAGCCCAAGACTCCAGGCAGAACCTTTCGCCCTGCACAAGCTCCCGTAGGGTCTAAAGTTTAGGGCCGCCCTTTTCAAAGGGCGGCAGGTCCAGGGCGGCGCCCTGGTCGCCCGTCGCAACGGGCGAAATTCTTTATACGGAGTGAGCATTTTTCTTTGCTCCTTTCTTTTTGCGATAAAAAAAGAAAGGAGAAGCCTACTCGCCCCGCACCCAGCTACCCTGCAAATACACCCCAGTGGGGTGTTTTGCAACCTCAGCCCCCCTCGAATGGATCGGCCTACAAGGCCGGTCCATTCGACCCTCTAAAGGCCGCCGCCAGGCGGCCCTAGAACACCCCCCTTTCATTCAAGGGGGGCTTGCTTTTGCACAAAATCTTAGCACCTAAACTCCCAGCCCCCGAAAACAGTACAAGCTGCCCTCAGCGGTTAAACGCAGGATTCCAGGCCGTTTTATCAAAGCCGCCCCTCTTTACAATTCCCTTGAATGATGATAGACTAAACAATATAAGAGCTTAAAATAAAGGGCAGAACCCGCCTGGAAACAGCTTCCAGACGGGCAGGAGGTGAAGGATGGTCCTGAGAAAACCCGGTCCGGAGGCAAAGAATACCTTGAAAGTGATCTTGGCGCTGGCCTGGCCCACTATGCTGGAGCAGACGATGCAATCGGCAGTGCAGTACATCGATACGGCAATGGTGGGCACCTTGGGGACCCAGGCTACCGCTGCGGTGGGGGCTACCTCCACGGTGGGCTGGCTGATCCTGTCCTCGGTAATGGCCTTTGGCATCGGCTTTTTGGCGGTGATCTCCCGGGCCTGCGGGGCGGAGGACCAGGAGACCGCACAGCGGGCCTCTGCCCAGGCGGTGCTTTCGGTGCTGGTCATCGGCGGGTTCTGCACCCTGGCTGCCACCGCCCTCAGCGGGGTAATCCCGGCCTGGATGCAGGTGGAGCCCCATATCCGGCCGGTGGCTTCCCAGTACTTTTTTATTCTGTACCTGCCTATGCTGCCCCGGGCCGCCAGCGCCATCTTCGGCACCGCCCTGCGGGCTGCCGGGGATACCAAAACACCAATGAAGATCGGCCTTTTGGTCAACTGCATCAATGTTGTGCTGAACTTTTTGCTGATCTATCCCACCCGCACCGTCCTGCTTGGGGGAAAGACGCTGACCATCCCCGGGGCGGGGATGGGTGTTGTAGGGGCGGCTGCGGCCAGCGCCATTGCCTTTACCTGGGGCGGGCTTCAAATCACCTGGGCTCTGTGGCAGCACCCCATGATCTCCCCCCGGGGCCGGAGCCTGAAGCCGGACCAGAGCATTCTGGGCCCCTGCCTGCGGGTGGCCTTTCCCAATATGCTCCAGCGGTTCGGAACCTCCCTGGGGTTTGTGACCTTCGCCGCCATGATCAACTCCTTGGGAGAGGTGGCTACCGCCGCCCATACCATTGCCAACACGGTGGAATCCGCCTTTTACATCCCCGGGTACGGAATGCAGACCGCTGCCGCCACCCTGACAGGGAACGCCTATGGCGCCCAGGACCCAAAGCGGATGAAGACCCTTGCCTCCATTTTTTTGCCGGTGGAGGTCGCCCTGATGTGCGTGACCGGCGGGGCTCTGTTTCTCTCGGCTCCCGCGCTGATGCAGGTGTTTTCCAAAAGCGGAGAGGTCATCGCCCTGGGCAGTACCGTCCTGCGGATGGTGGCAATCTCTGAACCCATGTACGGGGTATCTATTATTGTAGAGGGAATGATGATGGGGGTGGGGAAAACGAAGACCCCCTTCCTGTACAACATCATTGGGATGTGGTGTGTGCGGATCATAGGCACCTTTGTCTGCACCCAGGTTCTGGGCTTCGGCCTGGTGTCGGCCTGGGGCTGCATGATCGCCCACAATGCGCTTTTGTTCGGGCTGTATCTGCGGACCTACCTGCGGGGAAGCTGGAATCCCCTGAAGGACCAGGTCCAGGCGCCGCTGCCATAGAAAAACAAAAAAAGGGTCTATGCCCGGTTCGTCCCGGCACAGGCCCTTTTTTTGTTTGGCGGAAAATCCGGCAGCTGGGTTCAAATGGTCAGGACCGCCGCGCCCAGCAGCTCCGCCTCCTCCCGGTGGTGCACCACCGCCACCATGGCGGCGTCCCGGAACTGTGTTTTCAAAAAGTCCGCTGCCAGCCTACGGTTTTCTTCGTCCAGGCCGGTAAAGGGCTCGTCCAACAGGACCAGGGGACTGCCCAGGGCCGCCGCTCTGGCAAGGGCCGCTCGCCGCGCCATCCCTCCGCTAAGGGAAGCGGGAAAGCTATTTTCCTCCCCGGACAGCCCCAAGGCGGCAAGGAGCTCCAGCAGCTCCGGGCGTTCCCGTTTTGGGGCGGCCAAGGCCAGATTTTCCAGAAGGGTCATCCCCGGCACCAGGCGGTTCTCCTGGAAGACCATAGACACCCCCTGGGGAGGGATGCCGGTGACGGTCCCGGAGTCGGGGATCTCCAGCCCTGCCATCAGGCGGAGCAGGGTGGTTTTTCCCCGGCCGGAGGGCCCCATTAGGGCAGCCCGCTCCCCCCCGGCCACGGACAGGGAAAAGTCCCGGAGGATCGTCTTTCCCGGATAGGAAAAGGTCACATGGGAAAGCTCCATCAGGGTGCCTCCTTTCGGGAGAGGAGGAAAAGCATCCCCCGCTCCAGGATCGCAGACAGAAGGATAATATACCCGGTCCAGGCAAAAAGGGCGGGCATTTCCAGGCTGGTCTTTGCGGTGTAAAGCTGGAGGCCGATGGACCGGGGGGCGATGGCGATGACCTCACCGGCGATCCCGGCCTTCCAGGCGAAGCCCAGGCCCACCCGCAGGGCGGAAAGAAGGTGGGGGCGCACGGCGGGAAGGTACACCCCCCGGAGCCTGCGCCAGAGGGAAAAGCGGTAGACCCTAGCCATCTCCAAAAGCTGCCGGTCTGCGGCGGCAATGCCCTGGCCCACGTTTTGCCAGGCCAAGGGGAGGACCATTAAAAAAGAGATAAAGACAGAAAGGTTTTCGCCGCGGATCCAGACCAGGGCCAGAATTACAAAGGAAGCGACGGGGGTAGCCTTTACTGCCCCCATGGCGGGGGAAAGGAAAGCCCGGAGGGGGGGGAGGGCGGCGGAAAGGAGAGCCAGGAGGGCACCGGCGGCGATCCCCAGGAGAAACCCAAAGAGGATGTGCCCCAGGGAGTGGAGGGTGCTTTGCCAGAAGGCAAGAGAGGCGGGGAGGGCAGCCATTTGGGCAAGGACAGAGGCTGGGGAGGGAAGGAGAAGGGGTTCGCTGATGGCCTGGGCGGCCAGCTGCCAGAGAGTAAGCCAGAGGCAAGGGATCCAAAAACGTCGAAGAACCTTCATAACACACATCCTTTACGGGCCAGGTTTCTGCCGGCGCAGCACCATACCCGAAGCCCAACGCCCAGTACCGGGTAGCCTTTCTGTCACCGGACATCAGTCCGGTCCGGGTCCAGGGCGGAC
>JAAWEO010000215.1 GCA_022794295.1 Angelakisella sp.
GGGGAGTTTCGCCCGCTGCGGCGGTCGACCAGGCGCTGTCCGCCCTGGACCCGGACCGGACTGATGTCCGGTGACAGAAAGGCTACCCGGTACTGGGCGCTGGGCTTCGAGCATGGTGCTGCGCTGGCAGAAACCTCGCCCGCCCCAGTCCGTCAAAGGCAGGGGAATCGCCCCGCCCTGTACCCGTCAGGACTCCAGGCACCCGCTATCCCCCCTTCGCACACCGTTAAGGCGCGCAGCGCCGGGTAGGGTCTGTCAGCGGCCATCAGGCCGCCGCGCAGCGCCGGGTAGGGTCTGTCAGCGGCCATCAGGCCGCCGCGAAGCGGCGGGTAGGGTCTGCAAGCGGCCTCCAGGCCGCCGCAAAGCAGCGTAGGACCCGAAAGTGGTCTTGAAGCCCCCGTCATAATTCGCTATAATAAGAGCATATCCCTATAAGGAAGCCCCGAAATAAAACCCCCTCCCCTTGCCCAAAATTTCAGGCGACCTGATTTTTGAACCATACCCCCAATAAGAAACAAAGACCAGGCCCCCGCCCAGCCAGGAGGTAATAGAAAATGTTCGGAAAACGTCCCCTTTTCGGTAACCATATCGAACCCGCCTGCCGCTTCTGTACCCATGCCCGGGAAAACTCCGATAAACGGATGATCCTCTGCCAGCACCAGGGAGTGGTGGCCCCCTACTATTCCTGCCGCCGGTTCCGGTATGACCCGCTCCTCCGAGTGCCCGCCCGCCAGGCTGTCCTGCCCAAATATGACAGCTCGGATTTCGAGCTTTGACCGCTGACGTTCCCGCCCTTCCCAAAAGGATTCCCTTTTTTCTCCGGTCAAAAATCCCTGCTTTAAACAAATAACATCGAGGTAACCATAACAGCATGAGAAAGAAAATACCATTACTTCAGCTTTTCCTTCCCCTTGTTCTGCTGGCAGCTGCCGCCTGCGGCCTGGTGCTGTGGCTGGCAGGGGACCGGCAGGAGCGCCAGCACGAGATCCTCAGCTCCATAGGCCTTCTGGGAGATACCTCCGGTTTTTCGGTGACCACCGGCACCGGGGGGGATTTCCCCGCCGGAAGCCAAAACGACGAGGACGCCCTCAAGGCCCAGCTGGACGATATCCTCTCCCTGGCGGCAGAGGCCCGGTTCTCCACCGTCTTTTTCCAGGTGCGGGCCGATGGTGCCGCCTTCTATAAGAGTAAGCAGTATGACCTCCACCCCAGTGTCGCCGGGGCAGGGGGTCTGGGCGGCTTTGACCCCTTGGAGTATCTCTGCGCCCAGGGGCTGGAAAAGCAGATCCAGGTCGTCGCCCTGGCGGAGCTCCCCGACCCCTGGGGCCCGGAAGATGGGGAAAGGCTGGCAGCCTCCACCGCCGAGCTGGGGGAAAGGTATCCCCTGGGAGGGATCCTCTTTACCGGTGGGCAGGGCCCGGAGGAAGAGCTGGCCGCAGCCCTTCGGGAAACCCGGGCCCGGCTGAATAAAAAAAGCCCCGGCACCCGGCTGGGACTTTTGATCGACGACAGCGCCCCGGTCCTTTCTCCCCAGGGGGCGGCCGGCCTTACGGGAGACGGGACCCTGGGTCTGATCGCCTTCCGAGGGGAGCCCCCTGTCACTGCCCAGCCCGGGGAGGAGAGCTGGGGGGACCTTGTGGCCCGGTGGACCGATGTGGCGGCCGGCTCTGCCCGCCTGCTCTATGTGGGCAGTGTTTCCCCCGGGGATGACGCCGTTTCGGACAGCGACCTGAGGCTTCTTCTGGCATCCATGGAAGGGGCGCTTTCCGGCACCATGCTGGACCATTACGGCAGCCTGAAGGCCAGCCCGGAGCGGACCGGGGAGCTGGTGAGCCTTGTTTCTGTCCCCAAGGGGGCATCGCCCCAGCTGCTTTTTACCCTGCCGGAAAAGCTGGCGGTGACCTACCCCGCCGGGGATCTTTCGGTCACCGATTCCGCCATATTCCTAATGGGGACCTCCGACCCGGGGCAGCCCCTCACCCTCAACGGGGAGGAGGTGGAGCGGTTTACCTCGGGGGGGACCTGGGGCTCCCTGCAAAAGCTTAACCAGGGGAAAAATACCTTCACCTTCCGCCAGGGGGAGGAAACCGCCTCCGTTACCGTCACCCGGTATACCCCCGGGGGACCCTCTCCCATTGACACCATCCAGGAAAGCAGCCTGTTCCCCCGGTACAGCTGCGGTGTGGATTCCGACGGGGAGCTCACCCTCTCCTGCATGGGACCGGCAGGGGCCAGCATTTCTGCCACCCTTCACGGAAAGACCATCCAGCTGGTCCAAAGCGGCAGCGGACAGAACGGCACACCTGTGGCCTTTCGGGGGACCATAACCCTGGATCCCGCCGCCTTTGATGCCAACGCCACCGCCAGCATCGGTACCGTGACCTACCTGCTGCGGTACGGGGGAAAGGAAACCAGCTATCAGTCCCAGGGGGAGGTCTATGTGGCAGGGAAAAATGTCCCCCTGACCATCGAGAACACCGGCCAGCTTTCGGCGGTCCTCAGCAACCCGGATGACGACGAGAGCATCTTCGGCACCCTTAAGCCCGGGGCCCGGGCGGTGGTGGAGGAGACCGTGCGCACCAGCCGGAGCGGCGTGGTGACCCTGGCCTACAAGCTCCGGGGGAGCGGGTACATTCTGGCCGGGACGCCCGCCCTGGGTCCCATGGTAACGGTGCTGGAGGGCGCCGGGGAGCAGCCATCGGGGATGGAGCTGGGAACGGTCACCTCCGCCTTGGGGGAGGACGGAAGCCTCACCATCACCCTGGGGGAGGGCACCCCTGCCATCCTCACCAAACGGACGGAGGATGCCCTGGTGCTGGACTGCCTGGGCACGACCGTCAATGGGGAGCTGGAGCAGCTGGCCAACAGCTTTGTTCAGTCTGTCAAGCAGGATGAAATTGCTAACGGTACCCGTCTGACCCTTTTCTGGCAGCCGGAACAGCAGCCCTGGGGCTACGATCTGTACTATGAGGACGGGAGGACCTGCCTGTACCTGAAGCCGGCGCCCAAACGGAGCGAAATATTGGGGAAGCCCCTTGACGGGGTGCGGGTGATGCTGGACCCCGGCCACGGCGGCAGCGACCCCGGTGCCCTGGGGGTGGCCGGTGCCCTGGGCCCTGCCGAGGCCCAGCTGAACCTGGCCGTATCCCAGGCGGTGAAGTACCGCCTGGAGCAGCTGGGGGCAGAGGTCATCCTCTGCCGGGAGGACGACAGCCAGCGCTCCCTTTTTGAGCGGGTGGACGCAGCCACGGCGGCCCGGCCGGATCTTTTCCTGTCCATTCACCACAACAGCGGGGTGCTGACCGGCAACATGAACCGGGCCCGGCGGATGGAGTGCTACTATTTCGAGGAGGACTCCCGGCCCTTTGCCCTGGCCCTTATGGACCACCTGGCGCCGGTCCTGCCCCGCCCTGTTACCGACCCGGAGCAGGCCCGGTACTACGTCACCCGCCAAACCGGCAACCCGGCTGTTCTCCTGGAGGTGGGCTTTATGGTGAATCCCCTGGAGTACGAGGAATGTATCGACCAGGGCAACATCCTGCGAACTGCCTGGGGCATCAGCGACGCTGTCCTGTCCCTGGTAAGCTGATAGCCGCCTTATTTCCCGGTGTCCGGCGGCAAACGGGGAAAGAATAGCCTGTTTCCCGTCTGTCCCAGACGATCAAGCTGTGGCTTGGGAATCTTGAATTTTCAAACACCTAAAATATTTTCTTTGTGCCGTGTCCCGGGGAATTGTAACCTGTCCCAAGATGTGCTATACTAAAACGGTATGGACAGGATTTGGGAAAGCTTTAACGAGGATCCCCCTGCAAAAAAGGAGGCACAAAGGCTATGCGGATCGCATTGTTTACCGAAACCTATCTCCCCCA
>JAAWEO010000216.1 GCA_022794295.1 Angelakisella sp.
CCTCATACAAAGGTATTTCGCCCGCTGCGGCGGTCGACCAGGCGCTGTCCGCCCTGGACCCGGACCGGACTGATGTCCGGTGACAGAAAGGCTACCCGGGACTGGGCGTTAGGCTTCGGGTATGGTGCTGCACCGGCAGAAACCTCCCCCGCCCCTGGCCCACGGGGCGGATTTGTGGTATACTTGTAAAAAAGTCTATATCACCTGTGAAAGGAAGTCCTTGCTATGCGTGAATTGCCAGATATCGCTTTTACCCATGCCGGACGGTTCCATGCCGACGATGTCTTTTCCGCCGCCCTCCTGAATATCCTGAAGCCCGGTATTGTGATCCGCCGTGTCAGCTGCCTGCCAGAGGATTTTTCCGGCTTGGCCTTTGATATCGGCTGGGGAGAGTTCGACCACCATCAGGCCGGAGCCCCTGTCCGGGAAAATGGTGTCCCCTATGCCGCCTTCGGCCTTCTGTGGAGGGAGTTCGGTGCCTCTATCCTGGGGGAAACAGAAGCCGCCCGCCTGGACGAGCGGCTTGTACAGTCCATCGACCTGGATGATAATACCGGCTGCGGCGGCGTTATCCCGGATATGATCGCAGATTTTAACCCCCGGTGGGATTCCGGGGAGGACCCGGACCAGCGGTTTGCCCAGGCAGTGGAGCTGGCCCGGCAGATCCTCCAGAACCGCCTGGATTCCGTCCTGGCCATCGGCCGGGCCTACCAGGTGGTGAAAACTGCCCTGAAGCAGATGGAGGATAGGATCCTGGTGCTGGATGTCTATTGCCCCTGGAAGCCCTTTGTCAGTAAAAGCCCCGCTAAATTTGTGGTGTATCCCTCCCAGCGGGGGGGATGGAGCGCCCAGTGTGTTCCCGCCCCGGAGGGGAATGGCGCGCTGAAGTGCCCCTTCCCCGAGGAATGGGCAGGCCGGAGCCCGGAGGAATTGGCGGCATTGACAGGGATTCCGACCCTGCGCTTCTGCCATAACAACCGCTTCCTGACCGCCGCCGAAACCATGGAGGATGCCCGCGCCGCCTGTCTGCTGGCGATGAAGGCCGCCAGAGAAGGCGCCCCCAAAGGCTGAAAGATCCCCCGGAGATTCCCGTCCCTGAATCTCCGGGGGATCTTTTGTTACAGCTCCCCAGGGTCGCCCCACTGGTACCCGGCGTCCCGCACCCGGTCAATGAAGCTTCCCATGATCTGGGCGTTGGTGCTGCTTACCGCATGAAGAAGGTAGATGTTCCCCGGGCAGACAGCCTTTACCAGCTTTTCCTCCGAGGATGCCGCCTCCGGCTGTTCGTCGGTGAGCCAGTCCTTGTAGGCATAGGACCAGAATACCGATTTGTATCCCATGGACTGCACCACTGCCAGGGTCTGTTCGTTAAAGTTCCCGCTGGGAAAGCGGAAGTACTTCATCTCGTACCCAAAGGTCTCCTTGATGTAGTCATGGAGCTTCATCAGGTCCTCTGCCGCCTCCTTGGGGGTCAAGGTGCTGTAGTTTTTGTGGCTCCAGCTGTGGTTCCCCAAAACGTGGCCCTCTGCAATGATCTGCCGCACCAGCTCCGGCTGGCGGTTGGCAAAATCATAAGTAACAAAAAACAGCCCGGTTACCCCTTTTTCCTTCAGGATCTCCAAAAAAGCGGGGGTCAGGCCGTTTTCGTACCCCTCGTCAAAGGTCATGTAGACCACCGGTTTGTCCTCTGCCAGAAAAAGGGCGTCGTACTTCCCGTACCGCTGGTTATAAAGAAGGGCCCCCTGGGAACGGTTCTTTTCATCCCGGGGGCCGCCGGGGCCCCAGTCCAGGCTCTTGGCGGAAAGGGCACCGATCTCCCCAAAATCGGTGCCCATGGCCGCTGCCACAGAGGAGGAGCTTGTATCTGAATTCGAACTGGGGTCGGACCCGGAGCTGCCATCGGGGAGGCTGCTTTCATCATCCCCGGGAAGATTGCCAGGGAGGTTGTCCCCGTCCAGATCCCCATCCAGATCCCCGTCCGGGATCATGTCAGGCAGGCTGCTGGGAAGGTCGCTGATACCGTTGTTCCCATCGGATACGGAATTGCTGTTCCCGTCAGAGCCGGGAAGGGAGCTGCTGGAGCTGCCGGGCAGGCTGGAAGAAGCAGAGGGGAGGGAGCTGCTCATTCCGCTGTTTCCGGTGGAGCAGCCGCCGGTACAGCCGGTCATTCCCATTGCCAGGGCAAGGACCGCCGCCAGGACCAGGGCTGTGGTTCGCTTCATTTTCATCTTCGTTATCACCTGTTCTTGTTGGATTTTGAGACGGTGGCCGGAAAAGGACCTTGCCGCCGTTTCGGGATTAGTTTGCACCGCCCCTTGCAGAATTATGTTTCCACTTTTTCCCTTTTTTCAAAACCTCCGGCCGGTCCTGGGCGGCAGGGTATATTTTTCCCGTTGTCTTTCAAAATAAGGATAACACACTGATGAAAGCGGGGAAATAAAATGAGTACGAGCATTAAATCGGTTATGGCCCTGGAAATTCTTGACAGCCGTGGGAATCCCACTGTTCGGGCCGGGGTGGAGCTGGAGGACGGGAGCTGGGGATGGGCCAACGCCCCCTCTGGGGCATCCACCGGTGTCCATGAGGCCCACGAGCTCCGGGACGGGGATCCTGCCCGGTATCGGGGAAAGGGGGTCCTCCAGGCTGTGGAGCACGTTCGGGGACCCCTGGCCAAGGCGGTGATTGGCCTGCCAGCCAGGGATTTCCAGCAGGTGGACCGGGCCATGATAGAGGCAGACGGGACCGAGAACAAAAAGCGGCTGGGCGCCAACGGCATTTTGGCCGTTTCGCTGGCCAGCGCCAGGGCGGCAGCGGCTTCGGCAGGGGCGCCCTTGTGGCGGTGGCTGTGGCCCCAGAAGAAAAAGCTGCTTCCAGTCCCGATGATGAACATCCTTAACGGTGGGGCCCACGCCAAAAACAACGTGGACATTCAGGAGTTCATGATCATCCCCCGGGGGGTGGGGAGCTTCGGGGAGGGGCTGCGGCGGTGCGCCGAGGTGTATCACGCCCTGGGTGCCATTCTGGGGGAGAAGGGAATGGGCTCCGGGGTAGGGGACGAGGGGGGCTTTGCCCCCAATCTTTCCTCCGACGAGGAGGCGATGGACCTGATCCTCCGGGCTATTGGCCGGGCGGGATACCGGCCGGGGGAGGAGATCGTCCTGGGCCTGGACGCTGCCGCCAGCGAGTGGATGAAGGAAGGGGGCATCTACCGCACCCCAAAGGGCGGGCGTGTGTTCGACCGGGAGGAGCTTTGCAGCTACTGGGAAGGCCTGGCGGGGCGGTATCCCATCGTCTCCCTGGAGGACGGGGCGGCGGAGGACGACTGGGAGGGCTGGAAGCTGCTGACCCGGCGTCTGGGGAAAAAGCTCCAGCTGGTGGGGGATGATCTGTTTGTCACCAATCTCCGGCGGCTGGAGCGGGGGATGGAAGAAGGAGCGGGGAATGCCATTCTGATCAAGCCCAATCAAATCGGGACACTTAGCGAGACGCTGGAGGCGGTAAAGCTGGCCCAGGAGCGGAGCTGGGGGGTTGTTATGAGTCATCGGAGCGGGGAGACAGAGGACGCGGTGATTGGTGACCTGGCTGTAGCGACAGGGTGCGGGCAGATCAAAGCGGGGGCACCCTGCCGAAGCGAACGTGTAGCAAAATACAACCGCCTCATAGAAATCGAATTTTCGGACCCTACCCGGCGCTTCGCGCCTTAACGCTGTGCGGGGGCTTGGTGGGTGCCTGGAGTCATAACGAGCACAGGGCAAAGCGATTCCCCTGCCTTTGACGAACTGGGGCGGGCGAGATTTCTGCCGGCGCAGCACCATGCCCAAAGCCCAACGCCCAGTGCCGGGTAGCCTTTCTGTC
>JAAWEO010000217.1 GCA_022794295.1 Angelakisella sp.
CGGAGCCGCTATCCCCTTATTCCTCCTTAGCTCAGTCGGTAGAGCATGCGGCTGTTAACCGCAGGGTCGTCTGTTCGAGCCAGACAGGGGGAGCCAGAAAGCCCGGAGCAGTTCGCCCCGGGCTTTTTCTTTTGTCAGAAAGGGAAACAAAATGAAAGCATCCTGGAACGCAAACCAGCTGAAGATCATCGCCCTGGCAGCCATGACCGTTGACCATTTGACCAGTGTGCTGTTCCCCCATTATTCGCTCCAGCCCGGGGTCCTGGTGTGCCATATTATCGGCAGGCTGGCTGCCCCCATCTTCTGGTTTTTTATTGCGGAGGGCTATTTCCATACCCAGGACCGGAAAAGGTATGGGGCAAGACTATTTGCCTTTGCCATCCTTTCCCACTTCGCCTATAACTTTGCCTTTGGGATCCCTTTCCTGCCCTTTCAAACCTCGGTGTTCAACCAGACCAGCGTGATCTGGGGGCTTGCATGGGGGCTTGTGGCATTGGCGGTCCATGAAAGGGAAGGAATGGGGGAGAGAACCAAATCCCTGCTGATTTTTGCCATAACGATGATCGCCTTCTGTGCCGATTGGAGCAGCATTACCGTGCTGGCTATTGTTTGGATCGGGGCAAACCGGGGGAATTTTAATAAGCAGATGCTGTGGATGATGCTGTGGGTGGCGGTTTATGCCGCTGTCTATGGGGTGTTTATCCATCCGGTTTATGGTGCCATCCAGCTTTTTACAGCCCTGGCGATCCCCCTGCTGAAGGGGTACAACGGAAAACGCGGGGAGTGGAAGGGGATGAAGTGGTTCTTTTACCTTTACTATCCCCTCCATTTGGTGATCTGTGGTGTGATCCGCATTGTCCTGCATGGCAATGTTGGCGTCATGGTGGGGGGATAAAAAACCGCCCTTCTTCCGGGAAAAATCTCTGCGTTTTCTTGCCCCAGGGCCTCGGCTTTGGTATAATGATCATAAGGTAAGGAAAAAGCAAGGGGAGATTGGTATGGAGGAGCTTTTAAAGCAAATCGAGGAATGGAACGAGGCCAGCGAGTTTTCCAAGGCTATTGAGGCCATTGAGAAAATTCCAGTGGGGGAAAGGGACTATACCCTCACTCTTTGGCTGGGACGGATCACCAGCAATCTGGCAGTGCTGGGTGACCGCGATATCCGTATGCACAAAAATATGGAGCCGGACTGGAAGCTGCTCCGGAAGGCCGTTGACCTTTTGGAAAGCATCCGGGAGGAGGGGGAGCAGGATCCCCTCTGGTACAGCCGAATGGGATATGCCCTTCATGCCATGGAGCGGAGCCAGGAGGCCCTGCGCTGCGGCCAGCGGTGGCTGGAACTGGCCCCAGAGGATCCCGACGCCCAGGAGTTCCTTGAAAGCTGCCGGATGTTTTTGCGGGAAATGGTAAAGGGCAAAAAGAAGTATTAGGTCGTGCCCCGTCTTTTGGGTCACGACCTAGAATGGATGATAAAACGATGATGGAATGGATACAGGAGCACGGGGAGCTGGCCCTTTTAACCGCCGGGGCGGTCTGCCTGGCGGGGGCGGTTCGGAACTGGAACTGGCTCTGTGACCCCTCCGGGACCCGGGACGCCCAAAGCCCCTTTGGCAGGGGTGGGAGGCAGCTGGCTTTTGGGACCTTGGGGGCGGCGCTTCTGGTCATAGGGGTTTGGCTGTTGTTCAAAGGGGGAAGGTAGCATGGTTCTGATGGAGGAGCGCATCCGCCGGGACGGCGTAGTAAAGGAGGGGGACATCCTCAAGGTGGACAGCTTTTTGAACCACCAAATGGACCCTGTCCTCTACCGGGAGATGGGACAGGAGTTTTACCGCCTCTTTTCAGAGAGCGGGGTCAATAAGATCCTCACCATCGAGGCCTCGGGGATCGGCATCGCCTGTATCACCGCCCAGTTTTTCGGTTGTCCGGCGGTTTTCGCCAAAAAGAGCAGAACAAAGAACCTGGACGGGGAGGTCTACACCGCCCAGGTAGAAAGCTTCACCCATGGGGGGAGCTATACGGTAATGGTGAGCAAAAAATTCCTGGGCCCCGGGGACCGGGTGCTGATCGTAGACGATTTTCTAGCCAAGGGGAACGCCCTTGCGGGTTTGGTCTCTATTGTGGAGCAGTCCGGCGCCGGGCTGGCGGGCTGCGGTATCGCCATTGAAAAGGGGTTCCAGGAGGGAGGCCGCCGCCTTCGGGAGCGGGGGATCCGGGTGGAATCGCTGGCGATCCTTGATCAGATGGAGGGCGGGATCATTCGATTTCGCTCCTGAACGGGCCCGCCGGAGGGCCCCACAATAAGGAAAGGAAGAACGAGATGGAAAAATTTATCCCCTATGAGAAGCTGTCCAAGCGCAGGCAGCGGGAGCTGAATGCCAAAAGGCGGGGCAGCTGGCACGGGTTTTCCCCCGTTACCCGCAAGCCCAAGGACCCCAAAGCCTATGACCGCAAAAAAATGCCCCGGTGGCCGGAGGAGCCATCGGGGCATTTCTTTGTGTTACAGGGGGTTATTCCCGGGTAAGGTTCAACAGGAAATCGGTCACCTGCTCCGAAATCGTAAGGCGGTAGTCGGCAAAGCTGTGGTCGGTGGGGAAGCTGAGATGACGAAAACGGGTCCCGCCCAGGCTTTGGAGCTTCCGCTCCAGGGGCAGGCAGTGGTACTCCGCCACAGTGCAGTTGTCCAGCTCGCCGGTGACACAAAGGAGGGGTTTTTTCACCAGAGCTTCCGCCAGGTTCTCAAACCGGTAGGTTTCGCTGTTTTCCTCCGCCTCCCGGATCAGGGCCTCCCCGGTGGTGCCGGCAAGCCAGGGGGCGCTGATCTCCATGGTCTCGGCCAGGACCTGGTAGGTTTCGGGGGATTCCTCCCGGAGGACCGGGATCCGTCCCATGTCACAGGGCATCAGCATGACACCGCCCTTGATCTCCGGCCGGGCAGCGGTGATGTGGGCGCAGACAAAGCCGCCCAGGCTGTGGCCCACGGCGTAGACCCGGTCACGGTCCACAGCGGGGTCTGCCAGCAGGTGATCCAGGGCGGTGTTGGCGTCCTCCAGGTCGTTGGCCAGGGAGTAGGTCCCTTCGCTGCCCCAGCTGCCGCTGTAGTGGAAGATCATAACATGGAACCCGGCCCGGCGAAGGATGTGGGCCAGGTCAAAATTCTTCTCGAAGCCGGGAATACCATGGAGGAGGAGCACCGCAGGGTGGGGGCCCTCCCCGCCGGCCAGATAGAGGACCGAAAGAAGCTTTCCCCGGCGGCCGGGGATCAGGATGCCCCGCAGGCCGGGGCGGGCTTCGTGGGGGGCGTAGTGCTTTTCAGTGGCGTCTAGGTGGAAGGTCATAATGGGTTGCCTCCTTTTTTTCAGCGGTTTATTTGGTCTGTGAGACCGGGGCGGGTATGCGTTTGTCCCTTTTGTTATAGCATAAATGGAAGGGTTTGGCAAGGGGGACAGGGCCGGGAAAGAGGGAAAAACCGGCTGCCTCCGGTCCCGGAACCGCCCCCCGGGAGGACAGAAAATAGCAAAAAAATCCGCCTTTTAGAAAAGAAAAGGAAAAGCGGCCTGTCCCCCCGTTTTTTCGGAAAGAAATATTGAAAAAAGGTCTTGCCAAGCGGAAGAAAAAACGCTATTATATTTCGTGAAAACAACTGGCAAACTAGCAGAAATTAAGGAGAGTTATCAGTTATGATCTTTGAGAAGGTTGCAGCCATCCTGGCGGAACAGCTGGACGCAGAGGAGGACACCATCACCCTGACCACCAGCCTGGTAGAGGATCTGGGAGCCGATTCCCTGGACGTGGTGGATCTGGTGATGACCCTGGAGGACGA
>JAAWEO010000218.1 GCA_022794295.1 Angelakisella sp.
GGTGCCTCCGGCGGAGCCGCTTCGCGGCAAATGCCGCACGGCGGCTGGGTTGTGCTGGCATCTTGGAATTGTGCTGCCGCTTACCAGCGTCCGGGCTTTCGCGGCCGGAGGCTCGTTGGCCGGATAAGGTGATTTTCGCTGCGGCGAAAATCGGAGCCCTTCGGGCGAATGCCGCTTCGCGGCTATGGCCTGCGGGCTGGAGGAGTGGGGTGGCGGATTCGGTGGGGAGGTTTGGGGGAAGGGGTTATGGGGGATTTGTTTTTGGGGGTGGGGGAATTTTGATTGCCTGTTTGGGCGGAAAGGATGTGGGGAGGATGAAGGTTCCTTTTTGGAAAAGGACAGAGGCGAAAGGCGGGGCTGGGGTGGCGGTGGTTCAGACTGGCCGGAGGATGGAGGAGGGCTGGGGACGGAGGTTTCCGGTGTCTTTGCGGCCAGGGGAGGCGGCCTTGTACGAGGGGCTGCGGGAGGCGGTGCCCATTATCGACGCGGCACTCCAGAAGATTGTGCGGTTGACGTCGGGGTTTCACCTGGTTTGCGGGGATCCCGGGGGGCAGGCGTTTTTGGACCGCTTCCGGAAGGAGATTCCGGTGGGAGCCGGGGGGCGGGGGCTGGACGGGTTCCTCTCCGGGTATTTGATGAGCCTGCTCACCTACGGGTCCGCTGTGGGGGAGATGGTGCTCTCCCCGGCGGGGGACAGGATCGGGGCGCTGTACCTTAGTGACCTGGGGGACCTGGAGCTGCGGTGCGGGGAGAATCCCCTGGAGGCGGAGCTCCTTCTGGCGGGGCCGGGGGGAGGGACACCCCTCCCCTATCCGGAGCTGGTTTTTTTCTCCGCCCTGAACCCGGAGCCGGGGCAGGCGGCGGGGAGGTCCCTGCTGCGGGGGCTGCCCTTCCTCTCCTCGGTGCTGACAGAGATCTACCGGGCGATGGGGGAGAACTTCCGGCGGATTGGGGCCCTGCGGTACGCCGTTACGGTAAAGCCGGAGCCGGGGACCGACGCCGGGACCATAGCCGACGCGGTGGCCCGGGAGTGGAGCGGGGCCATGGCAGCCTCTGCCCAGGGGGAGATCCGGGACTTTGTGGCGGTGGGGGATGTGGAGATCAAGGTCATTGGAGCGGACAACCAGTTTATTGACACCCAGGTGCCGGTGCGCCAGCTGCTGGAGCAGATCGTGGCTAAAACAGGGCTGCCCCCCTTTCTGCTGGGGCTGAGCTGGAGCACCACCGAGCGGATGAGCCGCCAGCAGGCGGATATTCTGACCACCGAGCTGGAGAGCTACCGAAGCATCCTGACCCCGGTGGCGGAAAAGATCTGCCGCATGGCCCTGGACCTGGCGGGGCTGCCGGGGGAGGTGGAGATCGCCTGGGAAAGCATCAGCCTGCAGGATGAAACGGAGGAGGCAAACGCCCGGTACACCAACGCCCGTGCGGCGCTGCTGGAGCAGGAGCTGAAGAAGAAGGAGGCAGAGGGATGAAGGAAGAAAACAGTAGGACCGGAGTGCCCACAGCGGAGGAGCTGGAGCTGATCGGAAGGTACACCCGGCGGGAGCTGGCCCCGGAGGAGGTATACACCTTCCCGGTGGTGCTGTGTGACAATGAGATCGACCGGGACGGGGAGCGGTTTTCTATTCCGGCCTTGGAGGGCTTGGCGGAGCTTTTTGTGGGTAAGACCGGCATCTTCGACCACGAGGCAAAGGGGAAGAACCAGACCGCCCGCATCTACCGGTGCCAGGTGGAGCGGGACCAGGGGCGGACCACCGCCGCCGGGGAGGTGTACCACTGCCTGCGGGCGGGGGCGTACCTGCTGCGGACGCCGGGGAACGAGGAGCTGATCCGGGAGATCGACGGAGGGATCAAAAAGGAGGTGAGTGTGGGGTGTGCTGTGGGGCGGTCGGTGTGCAGCATCTGCGGGGCGGACCGGCGGAAGGCCCCCTGCAGCCACCGTCCCGGGGAGCGGTACGAGGGGAAGCTGTGCCATATCATCCTGGAGGAGCCTACCGACGCCTATGAGTGGAGCTTTGTAGCCATCCCCGCCCAGCCGGGAGCCGGGGTGACCAAGGGCTTTGGGGCGGAGAGCCCCGCCCTGGCCCTGGAAAAGGCGGCTTCCCTGGGGGAGGGGGTGAGCCTTTCCGCCATAGAGGCCCGGGAGCTGGCCCGGTGGGCCGGAGAACTCCAGGCAGCGGCGGAGGAAGGCCGTGAGCTGAAGGAAAAGGCCCTCCGGGAGGCGGTGCGCCTGGGGCGGCTCTCCCTGCCCCGGCTGGAGCGGGAGCTGCTGGAGAAGACGCTGAGGCCCCTTGCCCCAGGGGAGCTGGAGCGGTGGTGCGGGGAGCTTCGCAGGCGGGCCGCGGACCGGCTGCCCCTGCCCCAGACCGCCCCGGGAAGAAAGGGGGAGGGGAACCGGGAAAACGAAAGCTTCCTGGTATAGGTCCGTTGATCCTGTTCGAAAGGCGAAGGCCTTGGCAAGATAGAGGGAGGTCAAATCTCCCAGGAAGGAGCGACTTATGAATTACGAGACCATCCGGCTGGACAAAGCCATGTACAAGGACCGGGGAGGCTTCACCGGAGCCCTGGAGGCCCTGGACCCCTCCGCTGCCTACAAGGGTACCCCCCTGGAGGGGCTGGACGCTTACCAGCGCCAGCTGCGGCGGTTTGATATCCGGGTAGGAGGGCCCAAAAGCAGTGCCATCCAGAAATTTTTCTCCACCGCGGGCAGCGCCGCCCTTTTCCCCGAGTATGTGAGCCGCGCCGTTCGCCAGGGGATGGAGGAGGGGGAGATCCTCTCCCAGCTGCTGGCAAGCCGCACCGCCATCGATTCCCTGGACTACCGCTCCATTGCCCTGTCCCAGGAGATGGAGACGCTGGAAATGGAGGAGGTGAAGGAGGGGGCCGCCATCCCCGCCACCGACATCAAGCTGAAGGAGACCCTGGTGCGCCTGAAAAAGCGGGGGCGGATGCTCTCCGCCTCCTACGAGGCCATTCGCTTCCAGCGGCTGGACCTTTTCACCGTGGCCCTGCGGCAGATCGGCAGCTGCATCATCAAAAGCCAGCTGGAGGACGCGGTGGATACCCTGATCAACGGGGACGGAAGCGAAGGGAGCGGCGCGGAAATCCTGGAGACCGCCGGCGCCGAGCTGACCTACGCCGACCTGGTGAAGCTGTGGGAGCAGTTTAACGGCTACCGGATGGACCGCCTGCTGGCCTCCCCGGATATGGCCGCAGCCATTTTGAACCTGCCCCAAATGAGCAGCCCCGCGGCAGGCCTGAACTTCCAGGCCACCGGCAAGCTGGGGACCCCCCTGGGAGCAGTGCTGCTGAAGTCCTCCGCAGTGCCCAGCGGCACCGTCATCGCCCTGGACAGCAGCTGTGCCCTGGAGATGGTAGTAGCCAGCGAAGCAGCAGTGGACTACGACAAACTGATCGACACCCAGCTGGAACGCGCCGCCATCACCTCCATCGCAGGATTCGCCAAGCTTTTCCCCGACGCAGTGAAGGTGCTGAGCCTGAAAAAGGCCTAAAGCAAACCAACCCCTAGAAAGCAACGGAGCATACAGCGCCCCAGCCCCCCCGCGCTAGCCGCGAAGCGGCATTAGCCCGAAGGGCACCGCTTTTTTCCGCAGAAAAAAGCACCTTATCCGGCCAACGAGCCTCCGGCCGCTAAAGCCCGGACGCTGGCAGGCGGGAGCACAAATCCAAGATGCCAGCACCCCCCAGTCGCCTGGCGCTATTTGCCGCGAAGCGGCTCCGCCGGAGGCACCAAAATCCCCCCCGGAGGGTTAGGGGGCCCACGGGGGGACTAGTCCCCCCGTGAGGC
>JAAWEO010000219.1 GCA_022794295.1 Angelakisella sp.
CGCTGTCCGCCCTGGACCCGGACCGGACTGATGTCCGGTGACAGAAAGGCTACCCGGTACCGGGCGTTGGGCTTCGGGTATGGTGCTGCGCCGGCAGAAGCCCACCGCCCCAGTCCGTCGAAGGCCGGGGAATCGCTTCGCCCTGCACCCGTCAGGGCTCCAGGCACCCACTATCCCCCTCGCACACCGTTAAGGCGCGACAGCGCCGGGTAGGGTCTGCGGGGGCTGGCCTGCAGCCTTCAAATCGTCCTGGAACCATTTGCTCCCGTTCCGGGCGTCAAACCGGCCCGCAACTTCCTCCGCCTGGTCATGAAAATATTCCGCCAGCCTACCGGCGTTGTATTCCCCATCCTCCCGCCAAAGAGGAAACTCCCGGGGCAGCTCCAGCTTGACCGTTTCCATCCGCTTCCCCAGCTCCCGGAAGGTCAGCCATGCCCCCTTGGAAAAATCGTAGACCAGTTTCTGATCCCACATCCCCAGGCTCCAGACCAAACGCTTCTCCGCCAGGGCTACCGCCCGGTCGTTGTCGGTGTGGGCCCAGCATTGCAGCACCGCCCCAACGTAGTCCAGGTTGGACCGGTCCTTGTCCCCCTTGCGGTAAAGGGCCTCTGCAATGGGAGCGGCCTCCTTGTAGTCCCCCCGGCGGTAGGCGTCCTCCAGGTAGGCCAGCCACATCTTTTGCGGCGTGTCAGAGCAGAAGGAGATCCGCCCTTCCTTTAGGGGCTTCCCGTAATTGTCTGCCGCGGCCCGGTCCCCGGCCAAAAGGGACATCCGTACCGCATAGCTCCGCTCGCAGGCCCGGCAGTCAGAGATGGCATCCCGCCCTGTCTTCCAGAATTTCTGAAAGTAGTCGTAGGCCCGGTCAAAGTCCACCGGTACCAGAAACTGGAACATCTGCTGGTAGTAGGTCCGCAGTCCCAGCCCCCCAAATCGTTTCACCAGCTTGTGGTAATCCTCCATCAGCTTTTCCCACTGTGCCAGGGGGATCTGGGGCAGGCTGGCAATGGGGTCCACCCCCATCTGCATGATCATTAGGTACATCTCCTTGCCGCTGGGGCCCAGGGCGTCGGGGTGCTCTTCAAAAATAGCCTGGAATTCTGCCGCCACCGGCATACACTTGGGGGGATCGTCCCGGAAGATGGCCTCGCAGGCGTAGTCATACCGGAAGAACAACCGCCACCGGTGGTCCTCCTCCCGGTCCGCCTGGGCGATGGCCTCCCGCAGGGCTGCCATTCTCGGCGCGCCCCCGGGCAGCTGCTGGATCTCCTCGTTCAGGGCCGGGCCGCTGTACCGCCGGGGCCGTTTTCTGGGCTTGTCATTCCAGCTGTTGTCTTTAAAGTCGTTCATCTGTATTCATCCTTTCCCACAAAGTCAGTGGATCGTGTGCTCCCATTGGCAGCCGCTCCAGGGCTTCCCTGTTTTCCAGAATTCCGCCGCGATCTCCCCCAAAAGGTCCAGGTCCTGGGTGGCGTGCCTTTTTGGGGTGGGGCCGTTCCCTGTAATGCTCAGGGGCTCCTGGCTGTCCGGCTCCTGGGAGTTAATCAGCTCGTAATACTGCTCCACATCCTTGACCAGGTATACCGTTCCCCACCCGTCCCGGATATCCATTACCAGACTGTCCTCCCTGGTTTCGTTGTCCATCTGGATAAAAGTGACCTGTCCGGCGGCGATCTGTCCGGTCAGCCGCAGCAGAACGGGCGGGGTCAGGGCCTCGTCCTGAAGGTAGGGGATCCGCTCTCCCGCCGGGGTCTCCTTGGTGTAGCGGACAAACAGGGAATGAAGAAACCGTCCTTCCCTCATACCGTAATGCTCCCTTCTGTTTTCTTTTGGATGATCTTCTCAATGGCGGTTTCAAAGGGGAGAAGGAGCCCTTCTGCCTCGGCTGGGGTGTCGTCCAACAGCTGCCAGGGCAGCTCCAGGACCTTCAATTTGCAGGTCATCCCCCGCCGCCGGGCCAGCTGGATAAGCGCCAGCCCCCAGCTGTCCAAAATGGTGGGACAGTGCCGGCCCTGGCGGCGCAGAACGCCGATCCGCTGCTGAAGGGACCGGTCAAAGGTCTTTTGGTCCCCGTGGGCAATGGCCCAAAGGCACTGCTCCACCTGGCCGGTCAACCGCGGGTCCTTGGGATCCTCCGGAAGGGCCCGCCGGGCTTCCTCGTGTTTTCCCAGAACCAGCAGTCCCTCAATAGTGTCCTCCCCGGTCATGGCCAGGGTCAACTCCTTGTCGTTGACCAGAATGCCGGCTTTGGAGAAATTGATATTCATGGTTTTAAAGTTGTAGTCATCAAGAAAGCGTCCCCGGTAATGGGGAAAGCCGGCCCCCAAAAGGCGGTAGCATAGGGCACCGGCACGGGCCGCAAGATAGTAGTGCTGCTTGGCCCGGACCGGGTCCTGATCCAAAGCGAGAAAGGCATCCGCCCCGCGGGAGTAGTTGTGATGGCATACAGAGCACTGGTGAACAAGATGACGGTAATCCTCTGCTCGGATCGCCTCATCCATCCACTCCAGGCCGGATTTCAACTGCTCGTCGATCCAGCTTTCCCGGTGGTCACGGGTGTCCCTGACAAATTCGTCCAGCAGCTTTGTTGTGTACAGCACGAAAGGCGCCTCCCCAAAGGTGATTTCCATTTTCTTCATCTTAGCATAAAGGGAGGGAAAAATCCACCCTTTTTCCCTCCCCGGCTCTGGCAGCACTCCGCCCGCACAGAAAGCCCGCCGGACCGGGGAGGGAGGCCCCGGCTGCCCGGTGTAAAGCCGCCGCCCGGTTTTTATATGGCCCTGATTGACAAATCCCGGGGCCGGGGGTACAATGAGAAAAAAGTCTGTGCTGTCCAAAAACCACAGGCAGAAACAGAGCAGACAGAGATGGGAGGACCCTGCAATGGGGATTTTTGGCAAGGATTCTAAGAAGAAACAGAAGAATCCTAACGAACGGAATCTGATCGGTGACCGGCAGGTCACAGCCAACCTGGCGAACACCGCCCTGGGGATGCTGGCCCAGGGGGAGGATTACGAGGACCTGGCGGGGACCAAATGTGAATTCGGCTACCTGTTCGAGATTGAGGACCACGGCCTGGAGGCCCTCTTTAAGATCATCACCGATAAGACCACCGCCTACTTCGCCGCCCAAAAGACCTCCCTGATGCGGCTGAATTTTACCGAGGAACTGTTCCGCAGCACCACCGAGACCTTCCTGGAGCTGCATCAGGGATAAAAAAACGCCTGCCCCTGTGAAATGGACGGTGGTCGTAAAACAGTATTTTTGAGAAATCTGAAAACCATGTGTTTTCAAGGGGTGGCGTGACTTCGGTCACGCCGTTTCCCTTTTCATCAGTTCATCCAGAGGGATAAAGCCCATACCGTCATACTTGATGTGGATGCTCTGGCGGCGCTTGCCGCTGGACTTGTCGGGGGCTTCCACATAAATGGCCTGCACCAGTTCCCGGAGGGCATAGGGGGCAAGCGTTTCGATGCCCACATACTTGTGCGCCTTCTGGATGAATTTCTCAATATTTTCGTTCTGTCGTTCCTGTACCTCAATATCCTGCCGCAAGGTGATGACCTCGGCTTCCAACTGCTTTTGCTCCGCCTCGTAGCTTTGACTCAGCATATCAAACCGCTCATCGCTCAGGCGCCCACTGGCGTTGTCCTCGTAAATCTTGATGAAGAGCCGTTTCAGTTCGGTGATGCGCTTCTCGTCCCGGCTAAGTTGCTTGCGGATGACCTGCAATTTCTCCGCACTCTCCAGCTTCATCTGCTGTTCCATCACGGTTCGGAAGTAGTCCTCATGCCGGAGGATATATCCCATC
>JAAWEO010000220.1 GCA_022794295.1 Angelakisella sp.
TTTTCTACTTTTCCGCATTTTGGGCATTGTTTTCCTGCTTCTATTTTGCTCCTTCTCATATTTCTATTTTACCTTAATCTTTGCCTTTTGTCCACTCCCCTGGTCCCATTCCCCGGGGAATTGCCGAATATAAAACCGGCAGGCTGTTCAAACTACAGGTGTAACAAAAAGGGGGGTACGGTGTCACCCCACCGGCAGGCCGTTTACCTCCAGGCTTTCGTCCACCGGGACCAGCAGGTATTTCCGGCCATCAATGATCCGGGTCTCCACCAGGTAGCTGCGGTCCGGGGCCACCGAAAGGGTGACCTCTCCGGTCCGTACCTGGAACCGTTTGCTGTCGATCAGGTTGGCGGGGCTGAGGGCTGCCCCCTCCCCGAATTGCTGGCCGCAGCTCTGGCAAAAGGCGGTCACCTGTTCCTCTCCGATGCCGCAGTCCCGCAGGATGCTTCCCACCTCCCCGGCGGTCACCGCCAGGGGCTCCGGGTCCTTGCTCTCCTTGTGCTGTTCAATGCGTTCGGTCAGCCTCTCGTGGACCGCCTGGACCACCTCCAGGCTGCAGGCCTTTTCCAGCGACTGGGTCAGGGCAGCCTCAAAGGCCTCCTTCTGTTCCACAGCGGACATGGGCAGCTCCTCCACATGGAAGATGGCGTCCAGAAATTCCTGGTGCAGCTGCTCCGGCTTTCGGGCATAGGCCAGGGCGTTGTAAATGTTGGCGGCTCTATCGTCAAAAGCGGGAAAAAGAAACCCCAGCTCCGGCGGGGCCACAATCTGGCTGGGAATGCAGTTGTGGAACTCGTTTTCTCCGGGACAGTAGCCCAGCTCCAGACGGCCGTCCTTTACCGGGCAGACACAGCAGACAATGTAAGAAAAGACCCGGTCAGAGTCGTCCGCCTGCCGGTCTCCGTTCCGGTCCCGGCTGGGAACGTCATAGGTGTCGTGGGCCAGGAGGATCAGGTAGTTGCTGTCCCCCATGTCCAGGGTGTCCATAACCCGCCGGTAAAATTCCTGGCGGAGCTCCCCGTCCCGGAGCTGGGAGCTCCGCAGGGCCATCAGGCGCCGGTGCTCCTCGCTGTCCATCACCTGCTTGGTGGAGAAAACCAGATCGATCAGGTTCTTCCCCAGGGTGCCGGAAAGGGTCTTTCTCAAAAGCTCCAGATATTTTCCGGCCTCCTCCTGGGGCATGGCCCCAAGGGAGCCCTCAATGTAGGAGATGACCTCCCTGCGGCTGTTGACATAACAGCCGTAAATGCGCCCGATGGCGTTTTTTTCCGGCTGAAAGCGCCGGCGCAGCTCAGCAATTTCCTTTTGGTTCATAAGATACGACCATCCTTTCCGGTACATCAGGTTTCGCGGTACAGCCGCCGCGAGAGGAACAACAGTTCTTAGAACCTGTATTCACAACCGTCCAACGCAGTCAGGCCGGATCTTTTTCCAACCTGCTGCGTTAAAAATCCTTGCAATACACCAAGTATTGGCTGCGGATTTTTGCCTTGCAGGACGAAAAAATCCCTCGCCCTGCCTGCATTGTCTGGTTATGAATACAGGTTCTTAATTATAAAGCAGCCCAAAAAGAAAAGCAAGGAACCCCCCCGAGCCTTCCGACGTCACACCGTCAGATCCCCGGTCTGCCCGTTGACCGCCTTCAGCAGGGCGGAGGGCTCTATCTCGATCTGCACCCCAATGCGCCCGCCGCTTACAAGAATGGTGGGGAGCTCCCCCACCCGGCTGTCAAAGGTGGTGGGATAGGCCTTTTTCATCCCCACGGGGCTGCACCCCCCGCGAATGTACCCGGTGACCCTGTTGATCTCGTCCACCCGGATCATGGACACCGATTTTTCCCCCACGGCCCTGGCGGCCTTTTTCAGGTCCAGCTCCCGCTCCACCGGGAGGACAAATACAAAGTATCCCCCGGAGGCCCCCTTGGTCACCAGGGTTTTCCAGACCCGTTCCGGCGGCTGGCCGGTTTTGGCGGCGACATGGAGCCCGTCGATCCTCCCGTCGCTGTGATCATAGGTGTGGATGGTATAGGGGACCCTTGCCCGGTCCAGCATCCGCATGGCGTTGGTCTTTGCTTCCGCCATCTGTTCCAGACCTCCTTTCTCCATAGACGGGCTGTGTATGTCCTGCCCGCGTCCTTTGTTCATGGGTAAGCTTTGAATTTTGCTCCCCCATTATAGCACGAAGGGAGAGGGATCGCATCATGTAAAAAAGGATTTCCCCGGCGGCAAAGGGGCAGCTGCCCCTTGTTTGGGAAAAACAGCTAAAAACAGCCCCTGGTACCCCCCGGAAATTCTGTGATATTTTTCGGACCTGCTCTTGACAAGCCCCCAAAAGATGACTTATAATGTAACATTGTATCACAATGCCTAATTGCGCCCAGTCAGTCCTTTCAGGTGTGCGAAAGTACCGATTAACCCAGGCGTTTTCTGGTAAAGATAACCAAAGAAAATGACTGTCAACAGGTGCGGGACTTAGGTGAAAACAAGGTTTGCCCCGAAATATGCCGGAAAACCGCCCCCGCGGGGACGGAAGGAGGGCTTCCCTTTCGGCGGCGGCCCCAAAGATGGAACGGAGTGAATGAGCGGATGGTAAATGTAAAGCCTGTTCAGCAAGGGAAAACTACCCGTATGAGCTTTGCCCGCATCAATGAGGTGCTGGATATGCCCAACCTCATTGAGGTGCAGAAAAACTCGTACCAGTGGTTTCTCGATGAGGGGCTGAAGGCAGTCTTTCGGGACATTTCCTCGATCACCGACTACCAGGGGAACCTGGTCCTGGATTTCATCGGCTACCGTTTGGATGACAAGCCCAAGTATACCATCGCCGAATGCAAGGAGCGGGATGCCACCTATGCCGCCCCCATGCGGGTCCGGGCCAGCCTCCTGAACAAGGAGACCGGGGAGGTAAAGGAGCAGGACATCTACATGGGGGACTTCCCCCTGATGACCGATGCCGGCACCTTTATCATCAACGGCGCGGAGCGGGTCATCGTCTCCCAGCTGGTGAGAAGCCCGGGGGTCTATTTCGACAGCCACTTTGATGCCGCCGGCAAAAAGCTGTTCGAGGCCACCGTCATCCCCAACCGGGGTGCCTGGCTGGAGTACGACAGCGATTCCAGCGACGTATTCAGCGTGCGCATCGACAAAAACCGCAAGCTGCCCATTACCACCTTCCTCCGGGCCCTGCTGCGCATTCGGGACGATGTCACCGCCGAGGAGCTTTCTGCCGATGTGACCAACGCCCTGACCCCCTTTATGGGCACCGACCAGGAGATCTACGACATCTTCGGCAAAGAGGACTACATGGTAAAGACCATCGCCGCCAAGGACCTGGAGATGACCGGCGACGAGGCCCTGCTGGAGGTCTACAGAAAGCTTCGTCCCGGGGAGCCCCCCACCATGGATTCCGCCGTGAAGCACCTGGTGCAGCTCCTTTTTGACCCCCGCCGGTACGACCTGTCCCGGGTGGGGCGCTACAAGTACAACAAAAAGCTGGCCATTTCGGCCCGGCTCTCCGGCCGCACCCTTTCCCAGCCCATTGCCGATCCCCTTACCGGGGAGATTGTGGCAGAGGCCGGGGAGAGCATCAGCCGGGAGAAGGCCCGGAAGCTGGAGGCCATGGGGGTGGACACCGCCTGGGTCCGCCTGGAGGACGGAAGCGAGCTGAAGATCTTCTCCAACTCCATGGTGGATATTGAGAACTTTGTCTCCTTCGACTGCTCCGAGCTGGGGATCAACGAAAAGGTCTACTTCCCTGTCCTTCGGGAGATCCTGGAAGGCTGCGAAACCGACGAAGAAAAGCGGG
>JAAWEO010000221.1 GCA_022794295.1 Angelakisella sp.
TGTGCTGCCGCTTACCAGCGTCCGGGCTTTCGCGGCCGGAGGCTCGTTGGCCGGATAAGGTGCTTTTTTCTGCGGAAAAAAGCGGAGCCCTTCGGGCAATGGCCTGCGGGCTAGGGGGTGGAACGGCTTTGGTGCCTCCGGCGGAGCCGCTTCGCGGCGAATGCTACACGGCGGCGGGGGACGGTGGCACTTATTTGTGGGTACATGACTTTTCCGTTTTGTATAAAATTGAGGAATTATCAATTTCTGAAACTGTTGCCGGCATTGGAGAGTGCCTTTTCCTCCTGTTCTGCTTTGAAGGAGCTGGTCATTCCAGATGGAGTGACGGAGATTGGGGAGTCTGCTTTTATGGGCTCGGGGCTCCGGCGGATGAAGATTTCGGCTGGGCTGACAGAGCTTTCTAACGGGATCTTCTTCCATTGTGATGATCCAGGACAAATGCTTTTTGGGAATGTGGAGAGTTTCTCCAGGTCTATTATAAGGGCAGTGAGGTCCAAAGAGGGGAAATTTTTCTTGGCAAGGGAAACCTTCCCTTGTACAATGTTAAGATAATATACGATAAGGAGTATAAAAAGGAGGCCTTTGCTGTGGCAGTATCTCCTGCTTTTGATGGATCCCGTTTTTTGGAACGGTACCAGCGCCTTGAAAAAAGATACCTGGGTGACGCCAAGGGCTTTCAGCGGGGACTGATGCTCTTTTTAAAGACATCCAGCCACATGGATCCGGAAAAGGAGATAGCCGCCTGTGTGAAGGCGGGGGACTGGAAGCGGCTGAATGACCTTTTTTTCCAGCTGACCCGGCTTTCTTTGCTGCCGGGGGCGGCAACGGGATATGACCATTCGGGGCGGTTTCTTGCTGTGCTGGACCTGGCCGCCAGTGAAGGGCCAGAGGCGGTGAAGCGGTACCTTCCCCAGGAGCTGGGGCTGGCGAAAAACGGCTCTGCTGTGCTGGTTCACGGGATGAATCTACTGCTGTGCTTGCTCTACTGCAAGGGCAAAAAAGCAGTGTTTGATACCCGGAAGGTCCTGGAGGATGGGGAGCGTTTTACCCAAACCAAGCGCCCCCTTTGGGAGCGTGGAGTGGTGCAATTTTTGATTTGCCTGTACGAAGACCGTCCCGCCGGAATGCGCACCGCCCTGAAGGAGTTGTGTGCCGGATACGAGAGGATGACCCTGCCCCAATATCAGCGGATGCAATGCCTCAATGCCTACGGCTTGGTGATGCTGGCCCAGAAGATCGCCCCGCCGGAGGTTTTCCGGGAGCTTACCTTCCAGGAGGCGAATGGCTTTTCCCTGGGATATTTGGAGTGGCGGCTGGGACAGGAGGCCCTTGCTCCGGAGCTGTACCTCCCTTACCCGGAGCCTGCCGGGATCATCAATGAGCTTTTGCTTGCGGAGCCGGGACCCCTTCGGATCGCCCAACTGAAGGCTGGGAATTCCAGGTGCTCCCCCCAGGAGCAGAAGGTTTGGTATGAGGACAGCGAGAAAATGGCAGAGGAGCTGCTATCCCGGGTGATTTCTATGTAAAGGTCAATACCTTTTCGGAAGAAAAAACAGTTAATTTCTGTCTTTATAAAATTTTTCATGTCTTTTCTGTGAAAGAATAGAATAGGGTTTCAACAGGGGGTTATCCATGGAGTTAAAAAAGATCCAGGAAATTTTTCAAGGGGACCGCTTCGCCCGGGAGATGGGGGCAGAAATCGTGGAGGCCCGCCAGGGCTATGCCCGGTGTGTCCTTCCCCTGACAGAGCACCACAAAAACGCAGCAGGGGGAGTGATGGGCGGAGTCCTTTTTACCCTGGCGGACTTTGCCTTTGCCGTAGCCGCCAACTGCGAGCAGATGACCACCGTTTCCCTCACCAGCCAGATCAATTTTTTAAGCCGTGTCAAGGGCACCTGCCTGGAGGCGGCGGCTACCTGCATCAAGGCCGGTAGGAATACCTGCTGCTATCACGTTACGATTACCGACGATTTGGGCACATTGGTAGCCCAGCTGACCATCACCGGCTTTACTGCTGCCACAGGAGGGGAAGGACGCTTTTGAAGCATCAGAAAGAAATCCGGCTGCTGGCCCTTCTTTGGGCGGTAGTTCTTTGCTTTTTGCCGGGCTGTAAAAAACGGGAGAGCAACGAAAGCATCCGCATGGACCTTGCCCGGCAGGTCACCAGTCTGGACCCCCAGTTTGCCACCTCCTGGGAAAGCCAGGTGGTGATGCTGAACCTCTTTGAAGGCTTGCTGATCCGCCAGAGTGACGGGGAGCTGGCCCCCGGTGCTGCGGAAAGCTACACGATCTCACCGGATGGTCTGACCTACACCTTTCAGCTGCGCAGGGATGGGACCTGGAACAATGGCAGTGTCAAGGATAACATCGATCCCACCCCGGTGACCGCCAAGGATTTTGTCTTTTCCTTTTACCGGATCTTTGACCCGGAGGTACCCAGCCCCTGGGCAGGGGATTTCCAGGCCATTGAGAATTCCCGGGAGGTAATGGCGGGGGAGCTTCCCAAAAGCCAGCTAGGGGTGCGGGCTGCGGGGGATCACATCTTGATCATTACCCTATCGGAGCCCAGCCCTATTTTGCTGGAGCAGCTGGCAGGGCCGGGAGCGCTGCCCTGTCATGAGGAGTTTTTCCGCTCCACCCGGGCCCGGTACGGCCAGGGGATCAGCCACATTTTAGGGAACGGTCCCTTCCGTCTTTCATCCTGGGATGAAGAAGCCTTGGTGCTGGCACCCAGCGGCTTTTA
The DNA here is from genome assembly GCA_022794295.1 of Angelakisella sp. Lineage (GTDB taxonomy): Bacteria > Bacillota > Clostridia > Oscillospirales > Ruminococcaceae > Angelakisella. The sequence goes on from JAAWEO010000221.1 coordinate 2,744, forward strand.
TACCGGGACGCAGGAGGTGCTTTGTCCCTCGGTGGTTTTATACACCCAGCGGGCGGAGCGGGATGGTACCACCCAGTGGGAGCTTTTTCTGGACGGGAAGTCTGACTTCTGTGAAATTGACAGTCGGCAGGCCTTGGAGGCGGAGGAGAGGGGCCTGTCCCTGGTGCCAACGGACGAAACCGTTTGGGCGCTGCTTTTCCGCCAGGAGGAAGGGGAGCCTTTGGAAAACCGGGAGATCAGAAGGGCCCTTTCCATGGCCATTGATACGGCCTCCTTTGGGGAGCGTGTGCCGGAGCTCTTTGGGCGCACAGATTCCCTGATTCCACAAACGGCCTCCCTTATGGGGGAAAGCTACCACCAGCTGGCGGAGGCGGAGCCGGTAGCCTATGACCCAGAGGGAGCCAGGGCAGCCTTGGAGGCGGGTCTTTCTCAGCTGGGGATAGAGGCTCTGCCAAAGACCACCCTTCTTCTGCCGGAATCGGCAGAGCTGGGGGCGCTGGGGGGATATCTGCAAAAGCTATGGCAGCGGGAGCTGAGGCAATTCATTAACCTGGAGGTTTTGCCGGACCTGGAATTTCAGAAACGGATCGAAGCAGGGGACTTCCAGATGGCGGTGACCAGCCTAAGCTGCGAAGGGGGGATCCCTATGGGGGCGCTGGGGGCTTTTACCGGGGGAAGCAGCCGGAACCTGACGGGGTATGCCAATCCGGAATTTGACGCCATGCTGGCGCGGGCGCATACTGCTCGGAACACCCGTGAGGCGGCGGGGTACTGTGCAGAGTGTGAGGAGATACTATTTCAGGACGGGGTGGCGGTACCACTTTTGACGCAGCAGGGGTATTGTGCTATGGCGGAAGGGTTAACGGGCTTAAATTACCGGACGGACTATCTTTTATTTGCGGGTGCTGCACGCACAGCGGGCTAGTGCAGCATTTGACGGACTGGGGCGGGCGAGGTTTTTGCCGGCGCAGTACCATACCCGAAGCCCAACGCCCAGTACCGGGTAGCCTTTCTGTCACCGGACATCAGTCCGGTCCGGGTCCAGGGCGGACAGCGCCT
>JAAWEO010000222.1 GCA_022794295.1 Angelakisella sp.
AGCCGCGGCCTTAATCGAAGGATACTGCCTCATATCGGGGAGTTTCGCCCGCCGCGGCGGGCGACCAGGCGCTGTCCGCCCTGGACCCGGACCGGACTGGTGTCCGGTGACGGAAAGGCTAACCGGTACTGGGCTTGGTGCCTGCTCCCAGCTCTAAATATCCAGGTTCTTCACGTATTGAGCATTTTGCTCAATGAATTCCTTTCGGGGTTGTACCTTCTCCCCCATCAAAATCGAAAACGTCTCGTCCGCCTTTACCGCGTCTGCCATCGTCACCTGAAGCATTACCCGGTTCTCCGGATCCAGCGTCGTCTCCCAAAGCTGGTGAGGATCCATCTCACCCAAACCCTTGTAACGCTGGATCTCTACCTTCCCGTTCCCCTCCGGATTCAGCTCCGCAATATACCGGTCCCTCTCCGGGTCAGAATACGCATACCGCACCTGCTTCCCGCGGCTCAGCTTGAACAACGGCGGCTGTGCAATGTAAATGTGCCCCAGCTCGATCAGCGGCCGCATATACCGGAAGAAAAAGGTCAGCAGCAGCGTCCGGATGTGGCTTCCGTCTACGTCCGCATCAGCCATAATCACGATCTTGTTGTATCGGATCTTCTCCGGATCCAGATCGGACCCTACCCCGCACCCAATAGCGGTAATCACCGGCAGAAGCTTCTCATTTCCGTAAACCTTGTCCAGCCGGGCCTTCTCTACGTTGAGCATCTTCCCCCACAAAGGAAGAATCGCCTGGAACCGCCGGTCCCGCCCGTCCTTGGCGGAGCCCCCAGCCGAATCTCCCTCTACAATGTACAGCTCGGTGCGCACATTGTCCCGCTCGGAACAGTCGGCCAGCTTGCCGGGGAGAGAAGCGGTCTCCAAAGCGGACTTCCGCCGGGTCAGCTCCCTTGCCTTTCGGGCTGCCTCCCGGGCTCTGCTGGCAGTCATGGATTTTTCAATAATGGTTCGGGCTACACTGGGGTTTTCTTCAAAAAAGGTGGAGAGCTTTTCGGTGACCATTCCCGCCACCATTGATCTCATTTCGCTGTTGCCCAGCTTGGTCTTGGTCTGTCCCTCGAACTGGGCCTCGGTAAGCTTCACGCTGATAACAACGGTAAGACCCTCCCGGACATCCTCCCCGGAAAGCTTTTCCCCGTCCTTTAAAAGTCCGTTTCGCTTCCCGTAGTCGTTGATGACCTTAGTCAGGGCGGCCTTGAAGCCTTCTTCATGGGTCCCCCCTTCCCCGGTATGCACATTGTTGGCAAAGGAAAGAATCATTTCGCTGTAGCTGGTGGTGTACTGCATAGCTACCTCGGCAACGTTGTTATCCCCCTGGGTAGAGATGTAAATGATCTCCGGGTGAATAACATCCATGCTTTTCCGAGTGTGGATCCATTCTACAAAGGAGACAATGCCCCCCTCATAGCACATGGTGTCCTGGACCGGCTCCTCCCCCCGGCGGTCGGTAATGGTGATCCGGACCCCGCCGTTAAGGAAAGCCTCCTCCCGCAGCCGGGTATGGAGGATCTCGTAATCAAAGACCAGCTCCTCGAAGATCTCCGGGTCGGGCTTAAAGGTGACCATGGTCCCGGTCTCCTGGGCATCCCCCACACGCTCCAGATCAGCCACTGCCTTGCCCTTTTCGAACCGCTGGCGGTAAAGGTGGCCGCCGTTGCGGACCTCCACCTCCAGCCATTCGGACAGGGCATTGACAACACTGGCCCCCACCCCGTGAAGGCCTCCGGAGAACTTGTATCCGTTTCCGCTGAACTTACCCCCGGCGTGAAGGACGGTAAAGACCACGGTGACAGCGGGAAGGCCGGTCTGGTGCTGAATGCCCACCGGGATCCCGCGGCCATTGTCAGTGACCCGGATAATATCCCCGGGGAGGATCTCCACCTCCACATGGGTGCAGTACCCCGCCATGACCTCGTCAATGGAATTGTCTACAATTTCGTAAACCAGATGATGAAGTCCCTGGGAACTGGTAGAACCGATATACATACCGGGCCGTTTTCGAACAGCCTCCAGGCCTTCCAGCACCTGAATTTCATTTTCATCATACTGTTCTGTTACTCGCTCACTCTGCAAAATGATATACCTCCCTTTGCAATGGGCACCTGCCTGGGTGCCGCAAGACCAACCGGCTATTTCCTGGAAATATTTTCAATGTAACCTGTGCGCTTTCTTAAGGTAGAGGATGAGATCTGACTGAGATACACCCGGCTTTCTCCCTTTCCCCTGCCGCAGACCACAAAGGTTTTGGGCAGGTCAGCGGTGACGCTGATGACCCGGCCCTTTTTTTCTGCCAAACCCAGGAAATCCCGGGTGTTTTTAGAAACTGTAGTGTTGTCCATATCAAAAATGCCAATGACCTCGCTGGTCCTTACCAGGGTATCCTGACCCAGGTGAAGATACATCCTCTCACTCCTTCTTCTTTTTCGGGGTAATCCTTCGCTTTGCCGCCAGCTGGCCCTCCCGGATGCGCCAGGTGATCCCCTCCCGGATCGAGGAAAACCCGGAGCGGTCGCAGCAGGTAATAAAGAGCTGCCCCGGAGCCAGACCGGAAAGGAGGTAATCCCTCCGGGTTTTGTCCAGCTCGCTGAGAACATCATCCAAAAGGAGGACCGGCTGCTCTCCGGAGACCTCCCTGATCACCCGGCATTCCGCCAGCTTCAAGGTAAGGGCACAGCTCCGCTGTTGTCCCTGGCTCCCAAAGGCCCGGGCGGAGACCCCGTTCACCCGCAGGTCCAGGTCATCCCGGTGGGGCCCGATCGTGGTGCAGCTGTTTTTCAGGTCCTCCCGGCGGTTCTTTTCCAGGGCGGAAAGGATCAGCGCCTCCCCCTCCTGCTCCCCCAGGGAACCCCATTCCCCGGGGATGGAACACTGGTAGGCCATAGAGAGAGCTTCCTTTCCCCCGGAGATCCCCCGGTAGATCTCCTCCCCGAAGGGAGCCAGGCGGGTCAGGTAGCGGACCCGGGCATTGATAATGGAATAAGAGAGCTTGGCAAAGCTCCGGTCCCAGACCTCCAGGAGGGTTTCATCCATCCCGGGGTGGCGGGCCACATCATAAAGGAGATTATTCCGCTGAAAGAGCACCCGGGAGAGGTCGGCCATTGTTTTCTGATACCGGGGCATCACCTGGGTGATGGCACCATCTAAAAAGGCCCGGCGCTGGCTGGGTCCGTCCTGGACCAAAGAGAGCTCCGATGGAGAAAAGACCACAGCGAAAAACCTGCCGGTAAGCTCGCCCACGCTCAGGGGAAGGTCATTGAGCAGCGCCGATCGCTTACCGCCCTCCAGGGTAAGGGAGACCTCCTGGTCCCGGCTGCCGCCGGAAAAGGCGGCAATGATCTGGGCTTTTTTTTCTCCGAAGCGGACAAATTCGCTTTCCTTGGTTTGGCGGAAGCTTTTTTGGCCGGTTAGGAGGTAGAGGGCTTCAATGAGATTTGTTTTTCCCTGGGCGTTATCGCCGTAAATGATGTTGACGCCTGGGCCGGGGGCCAGGTCCAGGGCAGGGATATTACGGAAATTGCGGATGGATAAATTAGTAATAAACAAGTAAGACATCCGTCCTTTCAGGCCCTACCCGCCGCTTCGCGGCTTAACGGTGTGCGGGGTGGCTAGTGGGTGCCTGGAGTCCTGGCGAGCACAGGGCGGGACGATTCCCCGGCCTTTGACGGACTGGAGAACCCGACGCACCTGCCGGCGCAGCACCATACCCGAAACCCAACGCCCAGTACCGGCTAGCCTTTCTGTCACCGGACATCAGTCCGGTCCGGGTCCAGGGCGGACAGCGCCTGGT
>JAAWEO010000223.1 GCA_022794295.1 Angelakisella sp.
GCTGCCTCATATCGGGGAGTTTCGCCCGCTGCGGCGGGCGACCAGGCGCTGTCCGCCCTGGACCCGGACCGGACTGATGTCCGGTGACAGAAAGGCTAGACAGTACTTGTCCTGGTGCCTGCTTCCAGCCCTGCGCCGGCAGAAACCTTGCCCTGGCCTGTACGCCTTAGCTGGCCGCAGGCTGCCGAAATGTCTGTCCCCAGCTCCCGCCGCACCGTGGCATTGATCCCCAGCTCCCCCAGCTGCCGGACAAACCGCTCCACCGCCGCCCGGCTGCTTCGCTTGGTCTCCCGCTCCTTGACCGGGTTCACCGGGATCAAATTAACATGGCAGTTCTGCCCCCGCAAAAGCGCCGCCAACTCCCTCGCCTTGGCCTCGGAATCATTTACCCCGTCAATTAGGGCGTACTCGTAGGAGATCCGCCGCCCCGTCACCCGGAAGTATTCCCTGCAAGCCTCCATCAGCTCCCCAATGGGATACCGGCGGTTTACCGGCATGATCCCGCTCCGGGTCTCGTCGTTTGCTGCGTGAAGGGAAACCGAAAGGGTCAGCCCCAGATTTTCCTTCATCAGCGCCCGAATGCCATCCACCAGCCCGCAGGTGCTTAGGGACACGTGGCGCAGTCCCAGCCGCTGGCCTTCCGCCGAGGAAAGGATGCCCAAAAAGGTGAGCACGTTGGGAAGGTTGTCCAGGGGCTCCCCAATGCCCATAAGCACCAGGGAGGAGATCCGCCGCCCCATCTGCCGCTGGGCCTCGTAAATCTCCCCCAGCATTTCCCCTGGGGTCAGGTTCCGCTCCAGTCCGTCCAGGGTGGAGGCACAGAACCTGCACCCCATCCGGCACCCCACCTGGGTGGAGATGCACAGGCTGGGGCCGTGGTGGTACTCCATCCAAACGGTTTCCACACAGTTCCCGTCCTCCAGGCGGAAAAGAAACTTTCGGGTCTCGTCCAGCTTGGATTCCAGCAACAGCTCCGTTTCTACCTGGGCGATCTTTCCCAGCTTCCCCAGCTTCTGCCGCAGGGCGGCGGGAAGGTTGGTCATAGCATCAAAGGAGGTCACCTGCTTCTGGTGGAGCCATTGGTAGAGCTGCTTCGCCCGGAACCCCGGCTCCCCGGTCTCCTGGGCCATCCACCGGGCAAGCTCCGGGAGGGGAAGGGAGAGCAGATCAGTCATCTTGGCTCCTCCTTTCGCTCAAAGACAGCAGTGAAAAAGCCGTCACAGTCCAGCCCGTCCCTGCCGTGGATGTGGGTTTTTGCCGGGCAGGGCAGGAAAAATTCCGAGTGCTCCCGGAGAAAACGCTCCGCGACCTGGTCGTTTTCCTCCGGCAGCAGGGTGCAGGTGGAGTACACCAGCCGGCCCCCCTTTTTCAGGTAGTGTGAGGCGTTCTCCAGTATATTATACTGCACTTCGGGCAAGCCGTCCAGAGAATCCAGCGGTTTGTAACGGATTTCCGGTTTTCTTCGCATCGTTCCAAAGCCGGAACAGACCACATCGCAGAGAACCCGGTCGAATTTTCCCTCCAGGGCAGGGTCATAAAGGAGGGCGTCCCCGGTTTCCGCCGTTACCGAGGTGAGCCCCAGCCGGGCGGCCCCGTCCTCCACCAGCTTGACCCGCTGGGGGTAGAGGTCCCGTGCCACCACCTGCCCCCGGTTTTCCATTCGCTCCGCCAGGGTGAAGGTCTTTCCCCCTGGGGCAGCACAAAGATCCAGCACCATCATCCCCGGCCGAGGGGCCAGGGCGGCGGCGCAAAGCTGGCTGGAAATATCCTGGACGTGGAACAGCCCCTCCTGGAAGGCGGGGATCTCCCCGATGCTGGCAGGGGTCAAAAGCTCCAGGGCGTTTTCCACCCCGGCGACCTCCCGGCTGTGGAGGCCATCGGCCAGCAGCCGCTCCTGAAGCCCAGCGGCGGTGGTCTTTACCGTGTTTACCCGCAGAAAGGTGGGGGCAGGCCCCCGGGTGCCCCCCAGAATCTCCAGGGTGGTGTCGTGGCCGTAGGCCTTCCGCCACCGCTGGATCAGGGGGGCGGGGACGGAGTATTCCACCGACAGGGCGGTAAGCTTGTCCTTGGGGGGCGGGGCGGCGCAGTTCCCCCGGACCATGGCCCGGAGAACGCCGTTTACCAGCCCGGCGGCCTTGGCCTTTCCCAGGGCCCGGGCCACCTCCACGCTTTCGCTGACAGCGGCAGACGGGGGGATGGAGGAAAATTCCATCAGCTGGAGAGCCCCCAGACGCAGGGCGGTAAGGACCTCCGGGTCCAGCTTTGCCGGGGGGGTGCGGCTGTAATGGGCGATGACCCAGTCCAGGGTGATTTTGCGCTCCAGGACGCCATAAAACAGGGTAGTGGAAAAGGCCCTGTCCCGGGGGGAAAGGGCCTCCCCCCGGAGGCGGGGCTCCAGAAGCAGGTTGGAGTATCCACCCCGGCGCTCCATGTCCAGGAGGGCGGCGGCGGCAAGCTGTCGTGGGTTCATAGGCGCATATTACCTCCGGTCCCGGCCGCTCCGGCCGTTTACCAGAATGACCAGCCGCAGCAGCTGGGCCAGGGACTGGATCAGGGCGGCGACATAGGTAAGGGCGGCGGCGGTGAGGACGCTTTTGGCGCCGGAAAGCTCCTGGGGGGATAGGATATCCCGGCTTTCCAGGGTTGCCAGAGCCCGGCGGCTGGCGTTAAACTCCACAGGGAGGGTGACCAGCTGAAAGACCGCCACCAGGCTGAAAAGGGCCACACCGGCCATAGCCAGGCCGGAGGAATTCATCACCAGGCCAATAAGGATCAGGGGCATAGAGAGGGTGGAGCCGATGTTGGTCACCGAGACGATGGCGGAGCGGAGCTTCATGGGGGAGTATCCGGTGGCATGCTGAACGGCGTGGCCCACCTCGTGGGCGGCGACACCGATGGCAGCGATCGAGGAGCTTCCGTACACCGATTCAGACAGGCGGACGACGCGGTCCCGGGGGTCATAATGGTCGGTAAGGGAACCGGGGATCCGCTGGATGGGGACTGCTTGGAGGCCGTTCATATCCAGGATCAGGCGGGCGGCCTGGTTGGCGGTGATACCGCGGGAGGCACGGACCTGGGAATAGCGGGCGTAGGTGGACTGAACGCGCATTTGGGCCCAGAGGCCCAGGAGAATGGCAGGGAGAACAAGGACAATGTAGGTGAGGTCGATACCATAGTAATAACCGAACAAGAGAGCACCTCCTTAAAACATAAGAGAATCTAAGCCCCGATCCGAAGCTGTGTTGGGAGCAGGCGCCAAGCCCAGTACCGGGTAGCCTTTCTGTCACCGGACACCAGTCCGGTCCGGGTCCAGGGCGGACAGCGCCTGGTCGCCCGCCGCGGCGGGCGAAACTCCCCGGAACGAGGCAGTATCCTTCGATTAAGGCCGCGGCTATAAACCTGGCGCTAAAAAAGGACAGATTGTTTTCCGTTCTTTTTGTGTCTGTGCGAAGTGACAAGCCGCGGCCGGAACGAGACTGGCCGTTACCCAGCCGCGGGGAGCGCCAGGCGCTTTCGGTTTTTGCTGTCTGTCCTTCAAGACAGGCCCGCAGGGCCGCTTCTTGAATGTGCCTGCCTCTCGATCCTGAGTGTGAGGCTTCTGTTATTAGCAGCGCCGTTTTCTTTTGACTGCCATGCGATGGTCAGCCCCTTCGCAGTCCTGTCTCGTTCTAAAGGCCATTTGCCTCGTTTCGCCTCCCCGGCGAGGGGTCACTTTCTGTTGCGACAGAAAGTAACCAAAGAGCGC
>JAAWEO010000224.1 GCA_022794295.1 Angelakisella sp.
GTATACCTTTTGGTAGTGTCCAAATCACAGCTTTATTTTGTGCATTTTCCATCCCGGAAGTGCTTTCAATGATACATATTCGGTCATTATCCCGGAAACCAAAGGGCTTCCGGGAAATTTTTTTGCACTACCAAAAGGTATACCTTTTGGTAGTGTCCAATTTGTGTTTGCGGGCAGTGGAAATGTTTGCGAAAAACCCGGTCCTCCCGCTTTACAAGCCAGAGCGGAAGGATGGAACTGAAGAAGAAAATCAGCCCGGTCTTTTGGGACAAAGGGGATTTCTGGGGGGGAACAACAGCGGAAAAGGGCGGTTCATGCACAACAATTACTGCCCGCTACCAGATAGCATACAAGTATTTACACCGGAGTATCATATTCAGACAAAAAAAGAGGGATGGCTCGTCCATCCCTCTTTTTTTGTACTGTCCGGCGAAGCCTCCAATGGTCAATACTCGTGCTTCCCTCTCCGCCAAAGGGGCTTGTAGTGGACCTTGTCATCCTTGTGGAAAAGGCCAATGCCCAGGTAGTTATTGATCAAAGCCAGAATGGGGCAGATCATGGGCAGGAAGGTGTAGGGGATAAACTCCTGCACCGTAACGCCTCCCAGAATCACCCCGTAGCCAACGACCCAGGCGCTCCAGGGGACAATGGCCGCCACCATAGTGCCCACATCCTCCAGGGTGCGGGAAAGGACCACCCGGTGAATATCCATGCGGTCACAGACATCTTTAAAGGCCACAGCGGGAATGGCAATGGCCGGATACTGCCCGCCAATGAGGCAGATAAACAGGGCGGAGACCCAGACACCGCAAAGGATGGAGAAGGGGGTGTTGAGCCTTGTGGAAAGCTTGCTCACCAGCATGTTCAGAACACCGGTCTTGCTGAACAGGCCGCTGAGCATCCCCAGCACCAGCAGGATCCCCACCAGGGAGAGCATGCTGGAAAAGCCGCCCCGGTTTACCAGGGAGTCCACTGCTTCCACGCCGCTTTCTACCGAAAAGCCGCTCATGATGTAACCCAGATTCTCCAAAAAGCCCCGGCCCTGGAAGATCATGGACCAGAGGATGCCGCTGCCAATGCCTGCGCCAAAGGCGACGAAGGCAGGGACCTGCATCACCGAAAGAACCAGCACCAGCGCCACGGGGATAACGTGGATCGGGCTGATGTGAAAGGTGTTGGCAAGGCCATCGGAGAGGACGCTTACCGCTGCTGTGTCGATGTTGCCGGATGCCCGAATGCCCAGGGCCGTGTAGATGACCAGGCAGATCAGGGTGCCGGGAATGGTGGTGTACCACATAGATTTGATATGGTCAAAGAGGGGGACCTCCACCGAGGAGGCCGCCAGCAGGGTGGTGTCGGACAGGGGGCTCATTTTGTCACCGAAGAAGGCGCCGGAGATCACCGCACCGGCAGCCATGGCAACAGGGATCCCCAGACCGGCGGACATACCGCAGAGCACCACGCCGATGGTGCTGATGGAGCCCCAGCTGGTGCCTGCGCAAACCGCCATAAAGGCGGGCAGAAGAAAGCAGATGGGCAGAAACAGCTTGGGGGTGATGATCTTCATGCCGTAGTAAAGCAGAGTGGGGATGGTGCCGGAGGACATCCACACAGCCACCATGCAGCCCACCAGCAGCATGATCATGGAGGCGGTGGCGATCTGGCGGACCCCCTCCGCCATGGCGGAATCGATCTCCGGCCAAAGGTACCCCATGTACATGCAGTAGCCGATCATCACAAAGAGGGCCATCAGGGAGGCGATGGTCACCTCGGCGCCAATGGCAATCAGTCCCACCAGCACCAGGATGGGGGCCAGGAAGCCAAACAGGGCGCGCCCTGTGGTCATCTCCCGGCGCTCCCGGGATTTCGGGGCAGATTTTTTGCTCATGTTGTTACCTCCTCAAACAGTGTTCATCGAGCCTCAAAAGCATGCTTCATCCGCTCCAGGGCTTCCTTCAGCACGGCGTTTGTGACGGCAAAGTTGATGCGGACAAAGCCCCGGCCCTCCCGGCCGAAGTTTTCCTCCCCGTCGTCCAGGTGGATGTGGGCCTTTTCCAGGAAGAAGCGGTCCAGGTGCTCCTCCCCGATGCCCGCCGGATGGCAGTCCAGCCACAGCAGGAAGCTCCCCTCCGGGACATAGGGGACCAGGGGCAGGTGGTTGTCCCGGATATAGGCCAGGGCATCCTCCAGGTTCCGGCGGAGGTAGGCGTTCAGCTCCTTCATCCACCCGTCGGCCTGTCCCTCCAGGATGGCGGTGACCGCCGCCACGGCAAAGCTGTTGGTGGCGTAGCCAAAGGAGAAGGCCCGGATCTGGCGCATCCACGCCGCCTGCATCTCCTGGTTGGCGATGGTGATAATGGCGTGGGGCAGGCTCATAATGTTGTAGCCCTTGCTAAGACTGACGATCTGGACCCCGATCCTTTGGGCGGTTTCGTTTACCGCCAGCAGGGGGATAAAGGGGTGGTCCCCGTAAACAATCATGCCGTGGACCTCGTCGGAGACCACAGTGACGCCATTGGCAGCACAGATCTCCACCAGACCCTCCAGCTCCTTCCGGGTAAAGACCCGGCCTGTGGGATTGTGTGGATTCACCATCAGAAAGACTGTGGGGTGGTGGGCCTTGATCTGGGCCTCAAAGCCGGCGAGGTCCAGCTCGTAGCGGCCGTTCACCGGCTTCATGGGGTTTTCGATCATGCGGCAGCCGGCCCCCTCCACCGCCCAGGCGATGGGAGAAAAGACCGGGGTCTGGACGATAACTGCGTCCCCGGGCCTGGCATAGATGCCCAGGGCCATCCGCACCGCCCCAATGGTGCTGGGAACACTGCTGAGCCACTCCCGCTCCACCGTCAGGCCAAACTCCCGACGGTACCAGTCAATGACCCCATTGTAGTAGCGGTCCGGCCGCTGGCGGTAGTTGTAGCAGTTTTCCTCCGCAATGGGGACCAGGGCCTCCCGGATGCAGGGGGCACAGGTAAAGTCCAGGTCCGCAGTGCCCATGCCGATGACATCCTCGGGGACACCCGGCAGGTCCCAGCGGCAGGAACCGTTCCCCCGGTGGTTCAGGGTGCTGTCAAAATCATAATTCATTCTCATCCTTCCTTTCCCGTTTGATCAATCTTGACCGGCTTCACCCGTTTTCGCGCCTTCTCAAATCAAAGAACCTATCCAGGATCGCCCCCACACACCACCCGGGCAGATCCTTTTCCGCTCTGCTGCGCAAAAAATCTTGCAGCACGTCAAAGTACTGACCCCAATTTTTTGCCTTGCAGAGCGAAAAAACACCTACCCATTCAGCGCACCTGGAGCTCTTAAATAGGCTCGAGCACATTGTACCAAATTCTGGATAATTCGTCAATAGCAAAATGTGACCCAACTGTGTTCAAAAAACACCCGTAAGTTACCCCGCCGCTGCGCTGCTCCAGCCCAAACTGCCGCCGTGCGGCAGTTGCCGCGAAGCGGCTCGATTTTCGCCGCAGCGAAAATCACCTTATCCGGCCAACGAGCCTCCGGCCGCGAAAGCCCGGACACTGGTAAGCGGGAGCACAAATCCAAGATGCCAGCACACCCCAGCCGCCTGGCGCCATTTGCCGCGAAGCGGCTCCGCCGGAGGCACCAAAATCCCCCCCCGGAGGGTTAGGGGGCTCACGGGGGGACTAGTCCCCCCGTGAGGCGCGCCGCCCCGAAGGGGCCTTTTGGACCTTCCGCAGAAGGTCCGCGCGCCCGACCCCTCGCCGGGGAGGCG
>JAAWEO010000225.1 GCA_022794295.1 Angelakisella sp.
TTGCGGCCGGAGGCTCGTTGGCCGGATTAGGTGCTTTTTTCTGCGGAAAAAAGCGGAGCCCTTCGGGCTAAGGCCGCTTCGCGGCTATGGCCTGCGGGCCAGGTTGGGGATGGCTTTGGTGCCTCTGGCGGAGCCCTTCGGGCTATGATGGCCTGCGAGCCAGGGGTTTGCACGGCTTTGGTGGCTCTGGTGGAGGGGCGATTGGGGGTTATAGGAGGTGCACGCCGTTTGCGGCGCAGAGTTCCAGTTGGTTTTGGGGCCAGATGGAGGCTTGGACTTCTCCGATGTGGGCTTTTTCCAGGAGGACCATACAGATGCGGGACTGGCCGATGCCGCCGCCCATGGTCAGGGGGAGTTTGCCCTCCAGGAGGGCCTTGTGGAAGGGGAGCTCCCGGCGGCTTTCGCAGCCCCGGATGGCAAGCTGGCGCTCCAGGCTGGCGGCATCTACCCGGATGCCCATGGAGGAAAGCTCAATGGCACGATCCAGCACCGGGTACCAGATCAGGATATCCCCGTTCAAGGCCCAGTCGTCGTAGTCCGGGGCCCTGCCATCGTGGGGCTTTCCCCCCCGCAGGTCCCCGCCGATGCCCATAAGGAACACCGCCCCGTGCTCTTTAGTGATGGCGTCCTCCCGCTCCCGGGGGGATTTTTCCGGCCAGCGGTCCTCCAGCTCCTGGGTGGTGACAAAGGTGATCTCCGGGGGGAAGAACCGGGAAAGCTGGGGGAATTTGCTGCAAAGAATCTCCTGGCTTTTGGTAAACACCCGCCACAGCCGTGTCACACGCTCCCGCAAAAAGTTCCGGGTCCGCTGCTCCCTTGTGATCACCAGCTCCCAGTCCCACTGATCCACATAGACGGAGTGGAGGTTATCCAGCTCCTCGTCCCGGCGGATGGCGTTCATATCGGTATACAGGCCGGTGCCCGGGGCAAATCCGTAGGCTGCCAGGGCCATCCGCTTCCACTTGGCTAGGGACTGGACGATCTGCACCTGGGCCCCGCCAATATCCATAATATCAAACTGGACCGGACGCTCCACCCCGTTCAGGTCATCGTTCAGGCCGGTCTCCGGCCGGACAAACAGCGGTGCCGAGACCCGGGTCAGATTCATAGCCGCTGCCAGCTGGGACTCGAACAAATCCTTGGCCGCCTTAATAGCCACCTGGGTTTCCAGAAGATCCAGTTTGGGAAGATACTGCCGGGGGATAATTACTTTGCTGGACATAGGACAACCTCCTTTATGTAGCAGGGTTTTTTACCTGCATATTGTATCACCAGGAAGGGGGCAATGCAAGGTCTGGACAGGGTACAAATATGCTAAAATCCAGACCTTGGGGAAGCCTTTCCGGGGGGCTGCGGTGGCAAAAACCTTGCCTGCCCCAGTCCGTCAAAGGCCGGGGAATCGTTTCGCCCTGCACCCGTCCGGACTCCAGGCACCCATCATCCCTTTCGCACACCGTTAAGCCGCGAAGCGTCGGGTAGGGTCTGCGGGCCATCGGGCCGCCTTAGATTACTTGGCGGTTCTGCCAGCGGCCGCTGAAATAACGCCATATGAACGCGGCGCACCGTGCGATCCAGTCAATGTACATTGCCACCCAAACCCCCATGATCCCCATTCCAACCATTGGCCCACACAGGAAAAAGCTGAACCCTACCCGGAAAATCCACATGGAAACTGTGGACACCAGCATCGTGAACCGCACATCCCCCGCCGCCCGCAATCCGTTGGGCAGCGCAAAGGAGGCCGGCCAAAAGAGGATGGCAAACACTGTGAACACCCGCACCAGCTCAATGGTCAGGGCGCTGGTCTCTGCCGGAAGCTGAAACAGCCCCACCCAAAACCCTGCCGTAAGGGCCAGCAGCACCTCCAGCGTACCCATGGTCCCGTACACCAGCCCCGTCAGCCGCAGCATATAGGTCTTGGCCTGCCCGAACTCCCCGGCCCCTACACACTGCCCCACCACAGTGACCATCGCCATCCCAATGGCGCTGCCGGAGACATGGGGGATCATTACAATATTGTTTGCCATGGCATTGGCGGCGATGACCACCGTCCCAAAGGAAGCCACCAGTCCCTGGACCAGCACCTTCCCGATCTGGAACATTCCGTTTTCCAGTCCCCCCGGCACCCCTACCCGCAGGATCCCCTGCACCATGGCGGGGTGGTATTCCGGCCTTAGCAGATCATGGAGTTGCACCCGCCCGTGTCCCTGGCAGAGGAGCCACAGGATCACCAGGGCGGCGGCCATGCGGGAAAGAAGGGTGGCAATGGCCGCACCCTCCACACCGGCGCCGAAGCCGTAGATCAGGATCGCGTTCCCCCCGATATTGATCAGGTTCATCAGGGCCGAGCACCACATGGAGACCTTGGAATTTCCCATGACCCGGAAAACCGCCGCCCCGCCGTTGTAGATGCCGATAAAGGGGTAGGAAAGAGCTGTGATGAAAAAGTAGAGCCGCGCCCCGGCCATGACCTCCGGCTCTGCCGCCCCGAAAAGGGCCTGTAGGATGGGACCGTTCCCCACCAGACAGACCACCATAACCAGCCCGGAGGCTGCCGCCACCACGTAAAGGAGCTGCTTTGCCGCGATGCTGGCGTTGTGGTCCTCCTCCCGGCCCAGATACTGGGCAGTGACAATGGCGCCGCCTGCCCCCAGGGCAGAAAAGACATTGATCAGCAGCACGTTAATGGAATCCACCAGGGAAATGGCCGAGATAGCCTCCTGCCCCACCGAGGAGACCATCACCGTGTCCGCCATTCCCACTGTAACCAGCAGCACCTGTTCCACCACCAGGGGGAGGATAAGCCGCCGGAGGTCCTGCGCCGAAAACATCATAAAATGCCCCTCCTTTCTGATGCGATTTTCTTTTATTTTCCTCCATTTCCGCCGGGGAAGCAAGAGGAAAACCCCAGCTTTTTCCCATCCGAAGGAAGAATCTGCGAAACTGCCAAGGCAAACAGGGCAAACACAAAAAATTTGGCTAAAACCATACAGGCGCAGAAAAAGCTATTGACAACCCCCTCCCTGTAGTGTATAATGTTTTTTGTTCACCGGCCCTGTGGGGCCGGGAAGAATATGGCGGTATAGCTCAGTTGGCTAGAGCATTCGGTTCATACCCGAAGTGTCACCGGTTCGAATCCAGTTACCGCTACCAAAGGCGAGGGGAAAAAGGGCATCTCCTTTTTCCCCTCGTTCTCAATGAAACGGCCCGTTGGTCAAGTGGTTAAGACACCGCCCTTTCACGGCGGCTACACGAGTTCGAATCTCGTACGGGTCACCACGGCGCAGCCGCCAAGGCACGCCCTTCCAGCCCCCTCAAAAGAGGGGGCCTTTTCTTTTGCAAAAAGCAGCTTAGCTTAAAAATCCCCGCCGGAGGCCCCAAAGCCGCTCCAACCCGGCCCGCAGGCCATTAGCCGCGAAGCGGCTCCGATTTTCGCCGTAGCGAAAATCACCTTATCCGGCCAACGAGCCTCCGGCCGCGAAAGCCCGGACGCTGGTAAGCGGCTGCACATTTTTATGGCGCCACCTAGCCCAGCCGCCTGGCGCCATTTGCCGCGAAGCGGCTCCGCCGGAGGCACCAAAATCCCCCCCCGGAGGGTTAGGGGGCCCACGGGGGGACTAGTCCCCCCGTGAGGCGCGCCGCCC
>JAAWEO010000226.1 GCA_022794295.1 Angelakisella sp.
CTCCGGCCGCAAAAGCCCGGACGCTGGTAAGCGGGAGCACAAAACCAAGATGCCAGCACATCCCAGCCGCCTGGCGCCATCAGTAGGAACACGCTGGTAGTAGATCAAGGTACTGCCCACCATGGACCCTGCCCTGTGGGTGAGATCAGGCGGCCCGTGGGTCATCCGCCCAAGGCCGGAGCCTTTGGCCGGTCCCCCGGGTCCAGGGAAAATCCCTGGGCGTTCTTTGGTTACTTTCTGTCGCAACAGAAAGTGACCCCTCGCCGGGGAGGCGAAACGAGGCAATAGGTCTTTAAAACGAGACAGGAATGCGAAGGGCCTGACCATCGCGTGGCAGTCAAAAGAAAACGAGACTAACACAAACCAATACACAAAGCCCAGGACCGAGCCCCCGAATCATATCTGAGAGAGAAGCGCCCAAACCACACATACCGTCAGGGACACGCCCCAGACAGCGTAAAACCCAGAAAAAATCCCAGCGCCCTCTTGACAAATTCTCCCCTGTATGATATCTTAATATCAATCTGATAATATCAAAAGAGCACGAACAGGAGGGATCTGTACCATGCTTCGGGACCAAAACGGCCTGACCGAGAAGGAGTTTCTGGCGGCATACCGGGTGGAGGATTACCCCCGCCCCTCGGTGGCCTGTGATATGGCGGTCTTTGCCATCGCCCCGGGGGAGGCCCCCAGCTACCGCCGGCTGCCTGCCCTGGAGCTCCGGGTGCTGCTGATCCAGCGGGGGGTCCACCCCTGCCTGGGCAGCTGGGCCCTCCCCGGGGGCTTTGTCCGCCCCGGGGAGACAGTGGGCCAGGCCGCCGCCCGGGAGCTCCGGGAGGAAACCGGCCTCTCTGGTGTCTACCTGGAGCAGCTGGGGGTGTTCAGCACCCCCGGCCGGGACCCCCGCACCTGGGTCATGAGCTGTGCCCACCTGGCCCTGACCGACAGCCGCCGCCTTTCCCCCCAGGCGGGGGACGACGCCAGGGGAGCCGCCTGGTTCTCCCTTGGGGCCCCCCCGGAGGAAAACGGCCGCCTCTCCCTTGCCCTCAGCCGGGGGGAGGAACGGCTGGAGGTGCAGGCGGCCTTTCCCGGGGGCTCCCTGCTGGCCGGGCCGGAGGAGGGGGTCCTGGAGGAGAGCCGCGGCCTGGCCTTTGACCACGGCCTCATCCTGGCCTGCGCCCTCCGCCGCCTGCGCCAGGAGGTGGAGGCGGGGCTTTCCCCCCTCCCCTTTTACCTGCTCCCCAGGGAGTTTACCCTTACCCAGCTCCAACAGGTCTACGAGGTCATTTTAGGGCGGCAGCTCCCCAAGGCGGCCTTCCGGCGCAAGCTGGCCCCCCTGGTGGAGGAAACAGGAAGTTACGCCGGCAAGGCTGGGCACCGTCCCGCCCTTCTTTTCCGGCAGAAAGCAGCCAAGGAGGAACAGCCATGAAAAACGTCTACGATCTGGAGACCCTTCGCCAGCGGTGGCAGGCGGGGGAACGGTGGGAGTTTGTCTATTTCTGGAAGCCGGAGCCCCGGGCCGATGGCACGATGGGGGAGGGCTGCCTGGGCCAGTGGTGGCCCAGTCCCTTTACCATCCAGGGGGTGGAATACAGCTGCGCCGAGCAGTGGATGATGGCGGAGAAGGCCCGGATGTTCGGGGACCCGGAGATGCTCCGGGCCATCCTATCCACCCAAAGCCCCAAGTCCATGAAGGCCCTTGGCCGCAAGGTGAAAAACTTCCAGAAGGAGGTCTGGGACGCCCGGTGCTATCAGCTGGTGCTGGAGGGGAATCTGGCGAAATTCTCCCAGCAGCCCGCCCTGTTGGACTACCTCCTTTCCACCGGGGACCGCATCCTGGTGGAGGCCAGCCCCCTGGACCGTATTTGGGGCATCGGCATTGGCAAAAACAGCCCCGACGCCCGGGACCCCGCAAGGTGGCGGGGCCGGAACCTGCTGGGCTTTGCCCTCACCGAGGCCAGGGACCGCCTGGCAAAGGGGGAGGCCCCGGAATAATATCCGCCGGAAAATACTGCCTGCCCCTTTCCCCTGTGCCAAAGCAGGGGAGGGGGCCAAAAGGAGGATCCCTATGAACCGCAAGCAGCTTGCACAGGAGACCCTGGACATCCTTGCCCGGGGCGGCTACCAGGGCCCCGGGGGCTGGGTGGAGATCGCCGGACTTCACGAAAAATCGGTGGCAGAAAGCCGCTTCTTCCCCGAGGAGGAGCTGCCCCCCTTCCCGGAAAACCCCGGCTATCCCAAGCCGGAGCCGGTGCTCACCGACACCTCCACCGTCCGGGCCGTTCTGGACCTGGCGGCCCAGGGGCGGCAGGGCATTGCCGTGCTGAACTTTGCCAGCGCCAAAAACCCCGGGGGCGGCTTCCTCAACGGGGCCATGGCCCAGGAGGAAAGCCTGGCGGCCTCCGGGGGGCTGTACAAGACCCTCACCCCCCACGAGGAATACTACCGCCGCAACCGGGCCTGCGGCCACATGCGGTACACCGGCTGCGCCATCTGGTCCCCGGAGGTGGTCTTTTTCCGGGACGACACCTTCGCCCTTCTGCCCGCCCCGGTCACCGCCTCGGTGCTCACCCTGCCGGCGGTGAACCTGGGCCAGGTCATCCAAAAGGGGGAGGACCTCCCCCTTGCCAGAAGGACCATGAAGGCCCGGATGGAGCGGGCCCTGGCCCTCTTTGCCGCCATGGGGGCCCGGGAGCTGGTCCTGGGGGCCTACGGCTGCGGGGTATTCCGCAACGACCCCGGGGAGATCGCCCGGTGGTGGCGGGAGCTTCTGGACCTGCCCGCCCTTGGGGGGCGGTTCGCCGGGGTCACCTACGCCGTGCTGGACCACTCCAAAAATCAAAGCTGCCTCCGGGCCTTCCTGGAGGAAGAAAGGAGGTATCGGTCAAATGCCGGGAAAAAGCAGGGATGAAACGCTGGGGCGGTTTTTGAGCCTGGTGCTCCGCCACAAGCCGGAGGCCGCCTTTCTCCGCCTGGACCCCCACGGCTGGGCCGGCGTGGAGGAACTGCTGGCCGGGTGCGCCAGGGCGGGGCGGCCCCTCACCCGGGAGGACCTGGAACGTATCGTCCGGGAGGACGGGAAGCAGCGGTACAGCTTCGACAGGGAGCACCGAAGGCTCCGGGCCAACCAGGGGCATTCCGTCCCGGTGGAGCTGGAGCTCCGGGAGGCCATCCCCCCGGCCCGTCTTTACCACGGCACCGCCAGCCGCTTTCTGGAGGGCATTCGCGCCAAGGGCATCACCCGCCAGTCGCGGCAGCATGTTCATCTTTCGGCGGAGCTGTCCACCGCCTGGTCGGTAGGCGCCCGCCACGGGACCCCGGTGGTGCTGCCCATAGATGCCGCCGCCATGGTCCGGGAGGGCAGGCAGTTCTGGCTCTCGGAGAATGGCGTCTGGCTCTGCCGGGAGGTGCCCTGGCGGTTTGTTTTGGCCGGGGAGATTCTTTTTTCCGGGACGGGGGCTGTTGGGCCGCCTGGCGGCGGCCTTTAGAGGGTCGCATGAGATTGGCCTTGGGCCAATCTCATGCGAGGGGGGCTGAGGTTGCAAAACACCCCACTGGGGTGTATTTGCAGGGTAGCTGGGTGCAGGGCGAGCAGGCTTCTCCTTTCTTTTTTTCTTTCAAAAAGA
>JAAWEO010000227.1 GCA_022794295.1 Angelakisella sp.
TGCTCCCGCTTACCGGCGTCCGGGCTTTTGCGGCCGGAGGCTCGTTGGCCGGATAAGGTGCTTTTTTCTGCGGAAAAAAGCGGAGCCGCTTCGCGGCAAATGCCGCACGGCGGCAGAGGGGGAACGGATAAGGGGGTGGGAACGGGTTTGGTGCCTCTGGCGGGGGGCTGTGGGTGGAAAGTCGTCCTTCGGTTTCCTTGCGAAAACCACATCTTTTAGAAGTAGGCTTTGGCGGGAAATTTTACGAAATTCCTCTTTGGGCCCTCTTTACTTTTTTGCAGTGAAATGATAAACTGATAGAACAAGGGGGTGTAGGACCAAAATGAATCCGAAACTGAAGGATGCCAATGTTGAGTATCTTCATCGTGCCGTACTTTCTCTTCAGAGCATGGAGGAATGCGACCGTTTTTTTGAGGACCTTTGCACGGTTCAGGAGCTGAAGGCCCTTTCCCAGCGGCTCCAGGTGGCCAAGATGCTTCGGGATCACCGGGTGTACAGCGAGATCGTCCAGGCTACCGGGGCCAGCACGGCTACCATCAGCCGGGTAAACCGCTCGCTGAACTACGGCGCCGATGGCTACGAGGCCATCTTCCGGCGCCTGGACGAGGAAGATGGCAGGGTATGAGGGCGCCTTTGCCCGGTATTACGACAGCCTGACTGCTGACGTGGACTACCGGGGCAGAGGGCGCTATTTGAAAGAGCTGGTGGAAAAGCACGGGGGCAGGCTTCGGCTTGTCCTCGATTTGGCGTGCGGCACCGGCTCCCTGGCCCTGGAGCTGGCCCGCCAGGGGGCGGAGGTCATTGCCGTGGACGGTTCCCAGGAGATGCTCGCCCAGGCCATGAGCAAAAGCGCCGGCGTGACCCCGCCGGTCCTTTACCTCTGCCAGGGGATGGAGGAGCTGGACCTGTACGGCACGGTGGATACCACCCTGTGCGTCCTGGACAGCCTGAACCATCTGCCGGGGAAGGACGCCATCCGGGAGGTGTTCCGCCGGGTGCACCTGTTTACCGAGCCCGGGGGCCTTTTCCTCTTTGATATGAACACCCCGGAGAAGCACCGCAGCCGCCTGGATGGCAGCACCTTCGTCCGGGAGACGGAGGAGGTCTGCTGCATTTGGCAGAACACCCTGGAGCCGGAGGGGGAGGACAACGGCATCACCATCGACCTGGACTTTTTTGTCTGGGAGGGGGAGGACCGCTACCGCCGGTACAGCGAAAGCTTCCGGGAGGTCGCCTTCCCCCAGGGGGAGATCGCCGCCCTGCTGGAGGAAACCGGCTTCCGGCTGCTGGAGGTCCAGGGGGATTACACCGGCGCCCCCCCGGTCCCCGGGGAGGAACGCATTCTTTACATTGCCAGGAGGATATCACAAAATGGGTAAGCTGATCCGTGCAATTTCCCAGAACTGGGCCGCTGTCTGCTGGGCCCTGGATTCCACCGACATGGTGGCAACATTGGAGCGGTACCATCAGCCCAGCGCCGTGGTCACCGCCGCGGCGGGCAGGCTGCTTACGGCGGCCTCCATAATGGGCTCCATGCTAAAGGTGGAGGAAGGCTCGGTGACCCTGCGGATCACCGCCGGCGGGCCTGTGGGGTCCCTGATCGCGGTTTCCGACGCCGGGGGCAACGCCAGGGCCTATGCCGCCAACCCCATTGTGGAGCTGCCCCTGAACGACAAGGGGAAGCTGGATGTCTCCGGGGCGGTGGGGAAGAAGGGCAACCTGTTTGTGGTGAAGGACCTGGGGATGGGGGAGCCCTATGTGGGCCTGGTCCCTCTGGCCTCCGGGGAGATCGCTGAGGACATCACCAGCTATTTTGCGGTCAGC
The DNA here is from genome assembly GCA_022794295.1 of Angelakisella sp. GTDB lineage: Bacteria > Bacillota > Clostridia > Oscillospirales > Ruminococcaceae > Angelakisella. The sequence continues at coordinate 1,825 of JAAWEO010000227.1, forward strand.
GAGCAGATCCCCACCGTCTGCGCCCTGGGGGTGCTGGTGAATCCCGACCTGACGGTAAAGGCGGCAGGGGGGTACATCCTCCAGCTGCTGCCCGGCGCAAGGGAGGAGGACATTGCCCGGGTGGAGCAGAACACCATGTCCCTGCCCTCGGTGACCCAGATGCTCACGGCGGGGATGACCCCGGAGAAGATCGCGGAAAAGACCCTGGAGGGGATGGCCCCCCGGATCTTGGACAGCCGGACGGTGGAATACCGGTGCGGATGCAGCCGGGAGCGGATGGCCGCCGCCCTCCGGTCCCTGGACGCGGGGGAGCTGCGGGCCATGGCGGAGGAGGACGGGCAGGCGGAGCTCTGCTGCCACTTCTGCCCTAACCGGTACACCTTTACAAAGGAAGAGCTTCTGGAAATGATTGCAGAAAAAACACTTGACAGCGGCGAAGATTTATAGTAAAATAATTATCGTTCCCGGTGCTGGTCAAACCGGTACCGGTAAAAATGGCCTGGTAGTTCAGTTGGTTAGAACGCTAGCCTGTCACGCTAGAGGTCGTGGGTTCGACCCCCATCCAGGTCGCCAAATGCGGGTTTAGCTCATCTGGTAGAGCGCCACCTTGCCAAGGTGGAGGTAGCGAGTTCGAGCCTCGTAACCCGCTCCAGCTTTTGGCGCCATAGCCAAGTGGTAAGGCAGAGGTCTGCAAAACCTTCACCCCCGGTTCAAATCCGGGTGGCGCCTCCAACAAAAACAAGAATGCTCTGCCGCACTTGACTGGCAGAGCATTTTTGCGGTAAGGATAAAACCGGGCCACCGGCCGGCTTTGATCAAGAAAGGATGTATTCGTATGTCAGGACATTCCAAATGGAACAACATCAAGCGGAAAAAGGGCGCCTCCGACGCGGCCAGGGCCAAGGTCTTTACCAAGGTAGCCCGGGAGATTTCCGTTGCGGTGAAGGAGGGAGGTCCCGACCCGGCATCCAACGGCAAGCTGCGGGACTGCATTGCCAAGGCCAAGGCATGCAACATGCCCAACGACAACATTGACCGCTGCATCAAGAAGGCGGCGGGGAGTGACAACAAGGATTCCTACGAGGAAATCGTCTACGAGGGATACGGGCCCTGCGGGGTGGCGGTGATCGTAGAGACACTTACAGACAACCGCAACCGCACAGCGGGGGATCTGCGGCACTACTTTGACAAATGCGGGGGGAACCTGGGGCAGAACGGCTGTGTTTCCTTCCTGTTTAGTCAAAGCGGGCTGGTGCTCATTGACAATCCGGAGGGGGAGCTGGATGAGGAAAAGGTCATGGAGGACTGCTTTGATGTTGGTGCTGAGGATGTGAACTTCGAGGATGAATGTGTGGAGGTGCTTTGTGCCACGGCGGATCTTCGCGGGGTTCGGGAGGGGCTGGAGGCCAAGGGATACACGCTGACCTCGGCGGAGGCGGCATATATTCCGTCTACCTACACGGCGATTCCGGATCAGGAGCAGGCGGATAAGATGGCGAAGCTGTTGGAGCTGCTGGAGGACAACGACGACGTCCAGAGCGTCTGGCACAACTGGGAATTCTAACCCTACCCGGCGCTGCGCGCCTTGAGGGTGTGCGGGGGCCTGGTGGGTGCCTGGAGTCCGGACGAGTACAGGGCGAGACGATTCCCCAGCCTTTGACAGGCCGGAGAATCCGACGCACCTGCCAGCGCAGCACCATACCCGAAGCCCAACGCCCAGTACCGGGTAGCCTTTCTGTCTCCGGACATCAGTCCGGTCCGGGTCCAGGGCGGACAGCGCCTGGTCGCCCGCC
>JAAWEO010000228.1 GCA_022794295.1 Angelakisella sp.
GCTGGCTGATCTGCGACCTGGAGCAGCCCAGGGAGGAGGCCGCCACCGAGACCATCCGCTCCACCGCTGCCAGCATCCTCACCTCCGGGGGGATCCTTGCCTCCGCCGGTATGGTGCTGCGGTTCTGCTCCAGCAACCTGATCATCGGCCAGCTGGGGGTGCTGGTGGCCCGGGGAGCCATCCTCTCCATGGTGCTGGTACTGGTGCTGCTGCCCACCCTGCTGACCAAGCTGGAGTGGCTGATCCGGTGCACCACCCGCAAGCTTACCCTTTACAGCGGGGCAGCCCCTGCCCCAGAGGAGGTCACAGCATGAACAAGCGCAGAATCCCGGCGGCCGCCCTGGCCCTTGTAATGGCCGTTGTCACCGCCTACGGGGCGGAGGACGCCCCCTATAACCCCGGTCCTGTTCTGGACGAGATCACCCTTTCCGCCCAAACCGCGGCCCCCGGCGGAACGCTCTCTGTGGGGGCGGAGGCCGGGGACAGCGACGGGGTACGGTCCATCTGGGTCCGCTTTATTCACGACGAGACCGGAACGGTGCTCAGCGTTCCCCTGAAGGCCCGCTTCGGGGACCCCCAGGCCCAGGGGTACTATTCCGGGGAGCTGGACCTCCCCCCCGATGCCCCCCTGGGGGAGTACGCCCTCCGGAGCGTGGTCCTGGTGGACCAGCGGGATGGGCGCACCCGGTACCTCCGGGAGGCAGACATGAACTGGAATGCCCGGGACACCGAGCTGCTGGAGGAGGAGCTTTCCTTCACCCTGGTCCGGGATACTGCCGGCCCCGTTCTTCTGGGCTGCTCGGTCCTCCAGGAGACTGTCCAGGCCGGGGAGGACGAAAGCGGGAAGGTCCGCACCGCCCGGATCACCCTGACCGCCGCCGATGACGGCGCCGGCTTCCAGAAGGCCGCCCTGGTCTTTCAGGAGCCGGGGGGCAAAAAGCTGTTTGCCGCCCTGGACCGGAATGACTGGAGCTATGATGATGTTTACCAGGTGGACCTGCCGGTAAAGGAGCACCAGACAAAGGGGAGCTACCGCCTGGTAAAGGCCACCCTGGAGGACCGGGCCGGGAACAGGACCATCCTGGGCTACGGCAAGGACGCCCAGCCCCTGGACCCCCGGTTTTCCTGTGCCTTTACTGTGCTTTCCGAGGAGGATGACCGGCGGCTGGCCCCTGTGCTCCAAACGGTGCAGGTGGTCCAGCAGTGCCGGTATGACAGCAGCACCGAGATAGAGCTGGCCGTCCAGGCTGTTCCCCGGGGCTCCGCTCTGCACCATATCACCGTCCGCTTTAAAAACGACGCCAACGGGAATACCCTTTCCAAGGTCATCCGGGCGGAGGACCAGGACTTCCGCCTGGGGGCCAACGTTTACACCGGCTGGCTGACAGTGGACGACTGGGAGCCGGAGGGCACCTTCACCCTGGATTCGGTGGTGCTCACCGACGAGGCGGGAAACAGCCAAAGCTGGTGCCGCCCGGCGGACCGTATCGGGTCCAAGCTGCCCCTCCCCTGTACGGCCTCCTTTACCGCCCGCACCGGCAGCCACACCCAGGATACCCAGGCCCCGGTGGTCACCGCCCTGGAAATGGCCCCGGACACCAGTGTGGGGGTCAACATCCCCCTGCGGGTCAAGGCGGCAGACGACCGCTCCGGGGTGGATACCATCCGGGCCCGGTTTGAAAACGACGAGGGCAGGGTCATTGTCATCTCCCTGTACGAAAAGGAGGACGGGTGGTTTTCCGGGAATGTCCCGGGGGCCAAGCTGACCCACTGGGACCAGTTCCGCCTTACCCGACTGGTGGTAACGGACGGGGCGGGGAACCGGCGCACCTACCTGGCAGAGCCCGGGAGCCGGGGCCAGGCCCTTCCCCGGGAGATCCAGTTTACTGTAAATGACAACGAGGACTGATTGAGGAGGTTTCTTTTTCTATGAACCGCAGCAGACACTTTTTGGCCCTGGGCCTGGCAGCCCTTTGCAGCCTCGCGGGGGCAGTCCCCGCCTTTGGGGCCCAGCTCCCCATGAAGGACGAGGTGGTGTATGTAAACCTTACCCCGGAGGGGGAGACTGGCACCCTGTTTGTGGTAAACAACTACGACCTGGACCGAGAGACCCAGGTCACCGACTACGGCGACTACCTTTCGGTGAAGAACCTGACCACCACAGGGGAATTGTCCAGAAGCGGGGATGCCATCTCCTTTACCGCACCGGCGGGAAAATTCTACTACCAGGGGGAGCTGGACCCCAGCCGCACCGCCGGGCTTCCCTGGACGGTTGCCGTAACCTACCTTCTGGATGGCAAGGAGATCCCGGGGGAGGAGCTGGCGGGCAAAAAGGGGCACCTGGAGATGCGGGTCTCCCTGGGCCAGAACCCCGAGGCGGACCCGGTCTATCGGGACCACTACGCCCTTCAGGTCACCCTACAGCTGGACACCGAAAGCTGCAAGAACATTGACGCAGAGGGCGCCACTCTGGCCGACGTGGGCCAGCTGAAGCAGGCCTCCTACATCATTCTCCCCGGCAAGGAAAAGAGCTTTACTGTTACCGCCGACGTGACCAACTTCGAAATGAACGGCCTGTCGATCAACGGTATTCCCCTGGTGCTGGATATTGACGACCCGGACACCGGGGAGCTGAAGGACCAGATCTATGACCTCCAGGACGGGGCCGCCCGGCTGGACGACGGGGCCCTGGCCCTGGAGGACGGGGTGGCCCAGCTGGAGGAAGGGGCCGAGGACCTCCGGGACGGGGCCGGGGATCTTCGGGACGGAGCCGCCCAGCTGAACGACACCCTCCAGCAGGTGGGCCGGGGACTGGGGCAAATCGCTCCCCTTCTGGAGGGCGCCATTGGGGAAGCGGTGATGAACGGACAGCTTTCCCTCCAGGAGGCCCAGGCGATCAGCAAAATGATAGACGGGCTCCCCCTCCTCCTCCAGGGCTCCAGTGCTCTGGCCGCCGGAGCGGACCGGCTGGCAGGCGGCACCGATGACCTTTACGACGGGGTGCTGAAGCTGAAGGATGGCGTGGCAGAGCTTTCGGACGGGACCATGGAGCTGCGGGACCAGTCTGCCGACATGGACACACAGGTGGACGATAAGGTGGACGAGATGCTGGATGAATACCGTTCCAAGGAGTTTGTCCCGGTGTCCTTTGTCAGCCCCAAGAACACCAATGTAGATGCAGTACAGTTTGTCATTAAGACTGCCGACATTAAAATCCCCACCTCCGCCCCCGCCCCTGAAAAGGAGCAAGACAACAGCACCTTCTGGGACCGCCTCCATAACCTGCGGCCTAATAGCCGCTGACATGCGGGCGGCCTGGAGGCCGCATCCAGTCCCTACCCGCTGCTTCGCAGCTTGACGGTGTGCGGAGCTTAGCGGGTGCCTGGAGTCCTGGCGGGTACAAGGCGAAGCGATTCCCTTACCTTTGACAGACTGGATAGGGGTAACTCCTACCAATCCAAGACCCCAGGTACCGACTTTCGCCCCGCACACACCCTCGTAGGGTCTAAAGTTTAGGGCCGCCCTTTTCAAAGGGCGGCAGGTCCAGGGCGGCGCCCTGGTCGCCCTCCGCAGAGGGC
>JAAWEO010000229.1 GCA_022794295.1 Angelakisella sp.
CACACCTGCTATCAGTTCCGCATAAGCCTGAACATCATTTGCATAAACAGTGTACCTGTTCGCCAGCTTATACTGTGCCCCCGGCAAGCTCCACCAGGTGCTCCACGGCGGCAAGAGAGCTGCCGGTGGAGATCACGTCGTCTACAATGCCGATGCGGGCCCCCTTGATCCGCTGGATGTCCTCCTCGTCCAGGCAGAGGATCTGCTCCTTGCTGGTGGTGATGGAGTTTACCTTGGTGACAATGGGGTTTTTCATATACCCCTTTACCGACTTGCGGGCGATCAGGTACCGGGGCATTTTCATCACCTTAGCCATTTCGTAGATCAGGGGGATGCTTTTGGCCTCGGCGGTGATCAGATAATCCAAAGGGGGAAGCTTTGCCGCCAGCTCCCGGGCGCAGGGCTCCACCACGTCGGTGTCGCCAAAGATGACAAAGGAGGCGATGGACAGGGTGTCGCTGATGGGAACGACCGGCAGGCTCCGCTTGACGCCGGCAACGGTGATGTCGTAATGCTGTTCCATATGGTATGTTCTCCCTTTCAGAATCGAGATTTGCGGGGACATTCCCTTCTTATGATACAACAATTTCATAAAAAGCACAAGAGCCTTGGACCGGAAATCCAGGGGAAATCCGGCAGAAATGCCGGATTTTTCCCCGTTCCCACCTTTTCACAGCCCGCTGCCTTGACAAACTGCACATAATATGGTTAGATTATGCTGTAATTTGTCGAAAAAGAGGGAGAGTGACAAGGATGAAGCGGAAGCTGCGGGCCATTGCCCTTGGTCTTGTGGCTGCGTTGCTGATGGCGGCTTGCGGGAGCGGTACCGCTCCCCTTCCGGAGGCGGTGCCTCCGGAATCCACTGTCAGCCCGGCGGAATTTCCCGAGGAGAGCCCGGCGCCGGAACCTGAGCCGGAGCCTGAACCGGAACCGGAGCCCAAGCCAGAGCCGCACCTTACCCAGGAGGAAATTGACGCCACTGGGGAAAAGCTGGCCCCTGTTGTGGAGGAGCTGTGCCGTGACTATTCTGTAACAGGAATGAGCCTTGTGGTGTTTGACAGCCAGGGTCCCCTGTGGCAGCACAGCTGGGGCTGGGCCGCAAGGGAGGTGGGACGCCCGGCGGACGAGAACACCATCTACCGCATTGCCTCCATCTCCAAGGCGGTCACCGCCATTTTGGCAGTTGACCTGGCAGGGCAGGGGAAGCTGGATCTGGACGGGGACCTTTCGGAGATCATGGGGGTAACGGTGCGCAATCCCGCCTGGCCGGAGGAAACGGTCACCCCCTGGCACCTTCTTACCCACACCTCCGGGCTGGTGGACAGCGGGGCCTACGGCTCCGGGATCAGCTCCGGGAGCCTGTGGCCGCTGGGGCAGGTGGTTTCCCAAAGCTTTGCCCCCAACCAGCCGGGGGCCTGCTACATCTACAGCAATTTCGGCATGGGGATGATGTCCGGGGTGGTGGAAGCTGCGGCAGGGGAGCGGTTCCTGCCCTATACCCGGGAAAAGATTTTTGAGCCGATGGGAATGGATGCGGCCTACTCCTACGATGGCATCACCAACAAGGGCCGGGTGGCAAATATCTATATAGGGTCTGCCCTTTCGGTGTACATGCCTTCCTGGCAGGGAATGAGCCGGAAGTACGAGAGCCTGCCCCTGGGGCAGCTGTACGGGCTGGGGCACGGGGATCTTTTTATTACAGCAAACGACCTCAGCCGCTTTGCCCGCATTCTGGCAGGGGCGCCCCAGGAGGGGGAGAAGCTCCAGCTGGAGCCGGAGCTCCTTGCCCGGATGCAGACGGTACAATACCAGGAGGGCGAGGGGGAAAGCGCCATTCTCCGGGGCCTGGGGACCCAGATCACCGATTACCTGATCCCGGACCGCCGCATGGTGGGGCACCAGGGGAACGCTTACGGGTCTATTTGCGGGATGTTTGTAGACCCGGAGGAACACACGGGATTTGTGTTTCTGACCAACGGGGCGTATGTAGGAAAGGACGAGGCGGGGATCTACTATGTCAACCGGGACGTTGGCAGGGCGGTGTATGAGGCGTTCTTCGGGGCAGGGCAGGGGATGATCGAGGAAGCCCCGGCGGGTTAGGACCCGGTCAAGGCCTCCGAGCATGCCGGGAGAGCAGTTTTTTCCTGGCCTGATCAAACAGATGCCCGCACAGAACAGGCGGCAGACACATTTTGACCGCAGAAAAACAGCCCTCCGGCAAGGAACGGAGGGCTGTTTTCAGGCCAGCTTTTCACAAATGACCTGGTTCATAATACTGGCAGTGGCGATGCGGGTGGGGGGAGAGGTCCCCTCGGTGAGGCAGGCTGCGGTGCCAAAGGAGGCAGCCGTTTTCAGGGATTGGAGAAGGCTTTTCTTTGTGGCCTGCCCCAGAACGAAGCCGGCCAGGCAGTAATCTCCGCTGCCCACAGCAGAAACCACCGAGACATTGGGGACCATCACCTGGTAGACCCCTTCCTCCCCGGTATAAAGGATGCCGCTGTCCCCCATGCTCACCAGGCAGTGACGGACGCCGCGGTCCTCCAGCTCCCGGCAGAAGGAGATGATCTCCTGGGTGCCGGCAAGCTCACGGTGGGCCAGCCCCTCCAGCTCCCGGAGGTTGGGCTTAATGAGCCAGGGCTCGATCTGTTCCAGCTCCTGGGGGGAGAACCGGGCGGAGGTATCCAGGGCCACCAGGCCCCCGTGCTCCTTAATGGTCAGGCAGATATCCATAAGAAGCTTGTCGGTGATACCGCCGGGAAGTGTCCCGGAGATCACCACCAGGGTCCGCTCCTTTACCTCCTGGGAAAGGAGCTCCAGCAGCTGGGTAATGGCCTCGTAGGGGACGGTGAAGCCCTCCCGCAGAAAGCGGGTGACGGTGCGGTTTTCCTCCACGATGGAAATATTTTCCCGGGTGTAGCCCTCCACCGGGATAATGGTGTACTGAATACCCTCCTCCTTGAGGGGCTCCTCGTACCGTTCCCGGTTGTGAGCTCCGGCCAGCACCAGGGCCTGGGTCTGCACCCCGTAGATGCCCAGAGCCCGGGAAACATTCATTGCCTTTCCGGCAGACTCGTACTTTTCATACCGGACAGAATTGTCCTCCCCTTTGCCGATGCGCTCCACCCACAAGGTGGCGTCAATGGCGGGGTTCAGGGAAAGGGTGATGATGTGGTCAAACATTCCCGGCGATCTCCTTATTTCTTCTTTGCACCCCGGTCCAGGGTGCTTCTTATACAGTTTAACATTATATCACCGGAGCAGGGAAAAATCCTATCCGCAAAAAGGGGAAAAAAATTCACAGAGCCACTAGGAAATTATCCAAAAAGCCAGAAGCACAAGCCAACCGCCTAAGATTCACCCCCCGCTAGAAGCCCCACCCCCACCCCATTCCCCGGCCCGCAGGCCTTAGCCGCAAAGCGGCCCCGCCGGAGGCACCAAAGCCGTCCCAACCCGGCCCGCAGGCCTTAGCCCGAAGGGCTCCGCTTTTTTCCGCAGAAAAAAGCACCTTATCCGGCCAACGAGCCTCCGGCCGCGAAAGCCCGGACGCTGGTAAGCGGGA
>JAAWEO010000230.1 GCA_022794295.1 Angelakisella sp.
CCTCACGGGGGGACTAGTCCCCCCGTGGGCCCCCTAACCCTCCGGGGGGATTTTGGTGCCTCCGGCGGAGCCGCTTCGCGGCAAATGCCGCACGGCGGCAGCTTGGAACGGCTTTGGTGTTTTTGGCGGGAGTTTGGGAAAGGAAGGGGGAGATGGGATGTGGCTGGGATGATTGCTGGGCATAGTTTTCTTGATTTTATGCTGGGTTATCTGCTGGCGGTTCTTATCCTGTTCCTTTTGGTTTGGGAGCTGGTGCGTCTTTACCAGGACTACCTGGGGGCTCAGTGGGAGTGTACCGGGATGCTGGTGGAAAAGAAAGCTTTGGCCTTTCCCTCCCCTTTGGTCCTGCTTGCGTGGGCGTTTCTTTATCTCGCCTCTTACTGCTTCCGGCGCTATTTCCATCCCCGTCTTGCCTGCCGCTTGGTCTTTGAGGTGGAGGGGGAACGGCGGAAATTTACGGCTCCGCCAGAGCTTTACGGCAGCCTTCAGGAGGGGCGGCGGTACCGGCTGCGGTACCAGGGAAACCGGATCGTTTCGGTGAAAAAAGGCAAGGGCTAACAGCAGCGTTCCAGTGAAAAACGGCTCCCCGGACCGGGGAGCCGTTTTTTAGTGGAACATATCCTTTTTGACCAGGATAATGGCTGCCCCCAAACAGAGGGCGACGGACAGGGCCACCGGAAACCACCAGAACTGGTCCAGGGGCATCCCTCCGCCAATGTTCATGCCATAAAAGCTGGAAACGATGGTGGGAATGGACATTACAATGGTAATGGAGGCCAAAACCTTCATCACAATATTCAAATTATTGGAGATCACCGATGCAAAAGCATCCATAGTCCCGGACAGAATACTGGTGTAGATGTTACACATCTCAATGGCCTGCTTCACCTCGACCAGAACGTCCTCCAGCAGGTCCTGGTCTTCCTCGTACAGCTTGATGATCCGCCCCCGGAGGATCTTCTCCAGGGTGACCTCATTGCCCTTGAGGGAGGTGGAAAAGTAAACCAGGGACTTTTCCAGGCCCAGCAGCTGGATCAGCTCCTTATTCCGCATGGAGCGATGAAGCTGCTGCTCGGTATAGGACGAGATCTTGTCGATCTGCTTCAGATAGGTAAGGTAGCGGGTGGCGATGCGGAAAAGCAGGGACAGAAGGAACCTTGCCCGCAGGTGGGTGGTGACATTCTTCACCCGTCCGTCCGCCATTTCGCTGACCACCTGCTGGGGCTGGGTGCTGATGGTAAAAACGTACTCCTGGGTAAGAATAATTCCCATGGGGGTGGTGGTGTAGAGGATGGACATTTCATCCTCCTGGGGCATGGAGACGGGAAGGTCCACAATGACCAGCACCTGGTTGTTGTCCTCCGCCTCGATGCGGGAGGACTCCTCCTCGTCCAGGGAGGAGCGGACAAAGTCCTTGTCCAGCCCCAGCTCCCCGGTGAGGTACTCAATCTCCTCCTGGGTGGGGGCTGTCACATCGATCCAGCAGCCAGGGGACAGCTCCTCCTGGCGGACCACACGGCCCGCCTCCGTCTTGTAGATATTCAGCATGATGACTCTCCTTTCCAGGAACGGAAAGCCACCGGGAAAGAGGGGGTCAGCTGCCAGTGGGTCCGCTCCTGTTCTGTTTTCGCGTACTGCCTCCAGGGTCGGTACCCAAAGCAATGACACCTCCTGTATCTTCAGTTTTCCTGTGCCGGAAATACGGCTTCGCGGCCATTTTCCATTATATACGAACTCAACCGCCATTGCAACAAAAAACGTCCCCGGGGAAAGAAAAATTTCCCGGGGCGAAAGGAGTCTGCCTATGTCCTCCCCAAGGGGGAAAAACACCCGTTCCCTCCCCTTCCGGCTGGTTTTTTCCTGTGGCCTGATCCTACTGCAAATGGGGGCATTGGGCGCTGTCCTCTTTTGGGCTGCATTCCGCTCCCCCGGGGCCTTTGCCCTGTCCTGGTGCGGCAGTCTGCTGCTGGCCCTGTGGGTGGCTGCCCGGGAGGAAAACGCCTCCTACAAAACTGCCTGGATCCTGACCATTCTGGGGCTTCCCCCCTTGGGGGCTCTCCTTTGGCTTACCTGGGGATGGCGTGTCCCCTCCCCCCGGCGGCAGAAGGCCCTCCTACGGGCCAAGGAGGAAAACACCCTGTTTTTTCTTCCCTGTCCCGGGGAACTCCGGGAGCTCACCGCCCGGGAACCGGAGCTGGGAGTACAGGCCGCCTACCTGCTGGGGATCTCCGGCTTTGGCCCTATGGACCGCACCCAGGCGGAGTACTGTCCCCTGGGGGAGGATCAGTTTGACGTTATGCTCCGGGAGCTGCCCCGGGCCCAGCGGTTCATCCTGCTGGAGTACTTCATTCTGACCCCCGGGGAGATGTGGGACAGCATCCTCCGGATCCTGCGGCGAAAGGCTCGGGAGGGGGTGGAGGTGCGGGTCATCTGGGACGATCTGGGGTGCATCCAGACCCTTTCCCCGGGGACCAGGGAACAGCTGGAGGAATGGGGCATATCGGTTTTGGTCTACAACCCCCTGGGGCCGGGGATCGACCCCTGCCTGAACTACCGGGACCACCGGAAGATCTGTGTCATTGACGGGAAGGTGGGCATCTGCGGGGGAATCAACCTGGCAGACGAATACATCAACAAAAAGCGGCTTCACGGCCACTGGAAGGACACCGCCATTGTTCTGCGGGGGCCGGGGGTATGGAGTTTGACCCGGATGTTCTTCCAGCTGTGGTGCTCCGGGGGCGGGGGGAAGATCCAAGACCCGGAGCGATACCAGACCCCCTGGCCGCTGGAGGGTCCCGGGGCGCCTCCTCCCTCTGCGGGGTGGGTACAGCCCTACTGCGATTCTCCCCTGGACCGGCACCAGGTAGCGGAAAACGCCTATCTACAGCTGGTGGGGCGAGCGAAGCGATACGTTTGGCTTACCAGCCCCTACCTGATTCTAGACGACCGGTTTCTGCGCGGGTTATGCACGGCGGCGCAAAGCGGGGTACAGGTACGGGTTTTATGTCCCCGGCAGGGGGACCGGTGGTTTGTTCATTTGGTGACACGGTCTTGTTATCCACCGCTATTGATGGCGGGGATAGAGATATGGGAATACAGCCCGGGGTTTATCCATGCCAAAATGGCGGTAAGTGACGGGAGGGCGGCCATAATCGGGACGGCCAACCTGGATTTCCGGAGCTTGTATTTACATCATGAGTGTGCGGTGGCGCTATGGGATTCACCAGCGGTGGGGGAGATTGCGGGGGATATTGAGCGGACGCTGGCACAAAGCCAGCGGGTGACGCTGGAGGAGCTGGCAGCCGAACCATGGTACAAGCGGATGGCCGCAGGCATCCTAAGAATGTTTGCCCCCCTAATGTAGCGGACCAGGGCCCGCAGACCCTACCCGGCGCAGCACCATACCCGAAGCCCAACGCCCAGCACCGGGTAGCCTTTCTGTCTCCGGACACCAGTCCGGTCCGGGTCCAGGGCGGACAGCGCCTGGTCGCCCGCCGCACTGCGCCCGCAGGCGCGTTTCGGAGCGCAACCGAGCGCAGCGAG
>JAAWEO010000306.1 GCA_022794295.1 Angelakisella sp.
GTTCATGTCGTTGTAATGGGGCAGGGAGGATTCCTTCATGATGCGCTCCCGGATCATCTTGTTGTAGATGATGTGATAGGAGCCCACCAGGCCCGCCAGATTAAAGGTCTTGGAGGGGGCATAGACCGCCACGGTGCGGTTTCTGGCATCATCGCTTACCGACTGGGGCGGGATGTGCTTGTGGCCGGCCAGGATAATATCGGACCAGATCTCGTCAGAGACCACCATGACGTCGTGCTTTTTGCACAACTCCATAAACTTTTCCACTTCCCACTTTTCCCAAACGCGGCCGGTGGGATTGTGGGGGGTGCAGAAGATGGCGGCGTGGATCTGCTTTTCCACAATGCGCTTCTCCATGTCCTCAAAGTCCATGCGCCAGACACCCTCCTCGTCCTTTACCAGGGGGCTGTGGATCATGTTGTAGCCGTTGTTGGTCAGGCTCATGGTGAAGCCAATATAGGTGGGGGAATGGACCAGGACATTGTCCCCCTTGGAGCAGAAGACATTCAGCGCGCTGATGACACCGCCCAGGACGCCGTTCTCGTAGCCGATGTGCTCCGGCAGCAGGCCGGTGACGCCGTTGCGGGTCTCGTGCCACTTGATGATCTCCTCGAAGTACTCCTTGCGGGGCTGGAAGTAGCCAAAGGCGGGATGCTGGACACGGGCAGCCATGGCGTCAACAATGGTGGGGCAGGTGGGGAAGTTCATGTCCGCCACCCACATGGGGATGACATCAAAGCCTTCCTTGGGGGGCTCGGGGGTAAAGCCGGGCATAGAGCCCAGTCCGTCAACGGCGGTGGCATCCTGTCCATGGCGTTCCATAATGGAGGTAAAATCGTATTTCACGGGTAATGACCAGCCTTTCTATCTTAAAATTGTGTGGGGCGTTACTTGGCTTCGGCGGCCTCGGCAGCCTCGGTGGCAGCAATGGCGGCAGCGGCAATGGCTTTCTTCTTCTCGGCCAGGTCGCTCACCTTTACCGCGCCAGTCTTCAGGCGGAACCAGGCCAGACCAACTGCGATGGCGAGAAGGACAACGCAGAGGATCATGGACATGGTATCCAGGTCCTTAAAGAGGTAGAAGGCCACAGCAAGGGCGCAGGCAGTGCCGATGACGCACAGGGCGTTGAACAGCCCTGTTGGCATATGGAGGGCGGAGGTCTCCCACTGCTTGGGATACTCCTTGACCAGCTTGATAAGGGAGATATTCATATAGGCGTTCATCAGCATGGAGGGGATCATCACAAGGGAGATGAGGGCATCCACCGACAGCGGGGTGAAAATGGGCAGGATGGAAAGGACGAAGAACATCCCCATCACCACATAGGGATAGCCGCTCTTGGTGGTCTTTTTAAACACGGCGGGCAGCCAGCCATCCTCGGCCACAGCCAGCAAGGGATACCGGAGCATGGTCATACCGGAGGCCAGAGAGGACATAATGGCGCAGCAGGCGGCACCCAGAATGAAAACAGCAAAGAGCGCGGGGCTGAAAATGGCCTGGGCCACCATAGAAAGGTTCTGGCCCATGACCTGCTCTACAGGAAGGACACCGGCGGCCACATAGGCCATCAGGGCGTAGACCAGACCCACGGTGATGGTGATGTACAGAATTCCCACAGGGATGGTGCGCCGGGCGTTCTTGGTGGCCGGCATAACCGAAACAGGGGCCATGGTGGTGCCCTGGCAGGCGAAGGACATCATGGCGATGGCGCCAATAAAGCCGCTGAAGCCGCCGGGAAAGAACATCCCGTCCCCATTGGACCAAAAGCCGGGCTGTACCTTGGGGACACCTACAGCCACAAACAGGGCGATGGAAACCAGCAGCACCACTGTGATGATAGAGGTGATCGTCGCCATGGCCTTGGTGCCCTTAATGGACAGGGCGAAGAAGGCTACCATCAGCAGGGCGGCGATGATCCGCTGGTAATCTGCCAGGCCGGTGACAACGGAAACAAAGTAGCTGGCAAAGGCGATGCCGTAGGAGGCCATCGCACAGCCATTGAGTACCTGGCAAATGGCAGAAAAGCCGCTCATAAGGGGATTGGTGAGGATGACCTTCATGTCGTAGTCCCCGCCGGGGAGCACAAACATGGAGGACATGACCGGGTGGAACAGATAGGCCAGCAGCATATACAGACAGCCCACCGAAACCGCCAGGACAATGGACCGGCCGGTGTAGGCGATCCCGAAGCCCATCATAACAAAGATACCGGAACCAATGGCCCCGCCTACGCCAAGGCTGAAAATGTCGAACATACCGAGTTTTTTCTTCTCAGTTTGCTCCATACAAAAAACCTCCTTAATCTCTTAACCTCAAATATTCTAAAAGCTGGCCAGCTTTTATTCCTTGTCTGATAAGAGGAATCATGGAACGGGACCCGTTCCATGGAAGAAGGCCTAGGCCTTCTTAAAAGTTAAAATATCTTAAACTTTCTATGACTAAATTATAGAGTTTCTTTTTCGGTTCGTCAAGATAATTTTGGTAAATTTACCAATTTTTGTATCTTGCACAAACGACTCTGTCACTTTTTGTCGGATGTAACAAACCCCCGGCTTCTTTTTACGAAGCCGGGGGGAAGTGAGGAGGGGAACCCCTAGGGCGTACCCCTGGGTTCCGGGTTCGGAAATTGCTTAGAAGCCTGCAAAGCTCAGCAGGAAGTAGTAGGCAAAGGAGAGGATGGTAAACACCACCACCATGGGCATCGTCTTGAGGATCATGCTGCCCAGGGGGACCTTGTAGTCCTCGGCGCAAAGGGTCAGGCAGATATGTACCGGGGAGACCTGCATAGCCACGTAGTTCATGCTCATGAGCAGAATAAACAGGGCCAAAGCCGGGCCGCCGTGAAGGGCAGCCATAGCCATAGGCATACACAGAACAATGATCCCCTGGCTTCCCACCACAATGGCGCCGAAGAAAAAGATCAGGGCGTAGACCAAATAGGTGGGGATGGGCAGGGTGGAGAAAAAGGCCGGCAGCTCCTCCACCGCGCCGGTGGCGGAAAGGACCTCCTTGAAGATCATTACAAGCCAGGTGCTGAGCATCAGCTTGCCCTCAAAGGCGGTGCGCACAAAGGTCATCAGCTCCGACGGGGCAAAATGGCCCACAAAAATGTTGATGACAACACAGATGGCTACTGCCACATATACCGGCAGCTTAAAGAGAAGGATCAGGGCGATGGACAGGGCGATGGGCCAGACGCTTTGGGCCAGCAGCTTCCAAAAGTAGCTTTTGGGCTGGTCAGAGACAAGGCCGGTCTCCTTGGGGACCCGCCGCAGGTAGACAAGGTACCCGGTGACGTACAGGGCAATGACCATGGGGACCATGGCAAGGAGAAAGCTGCTCACTGACACCGCCCCGTTGGTGAGGCTGACCGCGATGAAAATGGTGGTGTAGGTGGGCAGGAAGCTCTCGGAAATATGGCGGAAGTAGGAGGTCACCGCTGCCTGCTCCGGCTTGGTCAGGCTGTCCCCCACGCTGTCCCGGACGATGGGGCCGCAGATCAGCACCGTGGAGGCCGC
>JAAWEO010000231.1 GCA_022794295.1 Angelakisella sp.
TTTTGCGATAGAAAAAGAAAGGAGAAGCCTGCTCGCCCCGCACCCAGCTAACCTGCAAATACACCCCAGTGGGGTGTTTTGCAACCTCAGCCCCCCTCGCATGAACCGGCCCCACAGGCCGGTCCATGCGACCCTCTACAGGCCGCTGCCAGGCGGCCCAAGAGCCTGCCCCCAGGCACCGCCCCCCTTCCCCCGCCAAAAATTTGGGCACCTTGTCTTTTGCGGTCCGCCCCGAGGAAAGCTTCTTTGGTGATTTTCACCGCTTTACTTCCCCGGGGGAACCGTTTACAATAGAATAGAAAAACTGGTATTTTCCGGCGGGCAAACTGCCGGATACAGGAGGGAAATTGTGATGACTGAATGTAAAACCATCGGCGTCCTGACCAGCGGCGGCGACGCCCCGGGGATGAACGCCGCCATCCGGGCCGTAGTCCGGGCCGGTATCAACAAGGGCCATCGGATGATGGGCATTTGGCGGGGATACGAGGGCCTCCTCAACGGCGAGATCGAGGAGATGAAGCTGCGCAGCGTCAGCGAGATCATCCAGCGGGGGGGAACCGTCCTTTATACCGCCCGGTGCGAGGAGTTCAAGACGGAGGAGGGTCTGCGCAAGGGGGTGGAGATGTGCCACAAAATGGGCATCGACGGCCTGGTGGTCATTGGCGGTGACGGTTCCTTTAAGGGGGCCCGGAACCTTTCCAACGCCGGCATTCCCTGCATCGGCCTGCCCGGCACCATTGACAACGACATCGCCTCCACCGAGTACACCATCGGCTTTGACACCGCCGTAAACACGGTGGTAGAAAGCGTGGACCGGCTGCGGGATACCTCCCAGTCCCACGACCGCTGCTCGGTGGTGGAGGTAATGGGACGCCGTGCGGGGTACATTGCCATCCACGCCGGCATCGCCTGCGGGGCCATCGCCACCCTGATCCCGGAGCGCCCCTATGACCTGGACCGGGACGTGGTCTCCCGGATGCGGGCCACCCTGAAAACCGGCAAGCACCACTTTATCGTCATTGTGGCGGAAGGGGTGGGGAGCAGCCACGAGATCTGCGACTACATCCAGGAGAAAACCGGCATCGAGACCCGCCTGACCGTTTTGGGCCATGTCCAGCGGGGCGGCACCCCCACTGCCATGGAGCGGGTCCACGCCAGCGTCATGGGCTGCCGCGCCATTGAGCTGCTGGAGCAGGGCAAGGGCAACCGCGTGGTGGGCATCCAGAACAACCGCATTGTGGACTACGATATCAACGAGGCCCTGGACATGGTGAAGGACCTGGACGAATACCTGTACAAGGTGGCCTACGAGATCTCCATCTGATCCCGGAATTTCTACTTCGCCAAGGCAAAAAAGCGCCGCGCCTCTCTCCGGTGGGAAAGGGGCGCGGCATTCTTTCCTAAGAGCCCATTCAAAATCTCCCCGCACACCGCTAGGGCAGGTCTTTTTCCATCGGCCTAAGAGCCGCCCCTGTGGGGCGGCTCTTAGGCCGATGGACGCATCTGCGGATGCAGTCCGCCCTGCTTCGTTACTGCGCCCGCAGGCGCGTCCAGATGCAACCGCCCCAGGCGGCTCTTAGCATCTGGAAAAATTCTTGCAATACACAAAGTATTGGCGGCGATTTTTTGCCTTGCAGGGCTGAAAAATTCCTACCCTTTCGGCATACTTGGAGATCTTGAATAGGCTCTTAACGAAAAAGGGCAGCCAGGGCGGCCTGGGCAAAGCCGATCATCACCAGCAGGGGGGCCAGTGCGGAAAGCATCCGCCGGACCCACCGCTGGCCGCCCATAAGCTGGTCGATCTTCTCGGAAAAAACGGCCAGGACCAGCCCTGTCAAAAGGTACCACAAATAAGGGGGCATGGGTGTCACTCCCTTTCTGCAACTGCATTCACAACCGGTCCCGGGGGCCTGTCCCGTATCCCCTGCGTTCCCTGATGCTATTATCATAGCACAGATCCCGGCTTTGTTCAATCTCTTTTTGGGAAGGGGGCCGGGGCGGCCTCTCCCTCTTTGGCGAAAAAAATTTTTTGTGACGCAACCTTTTCCGGTGCCGGTTCGTGTTATGGGTGAAGGGACCTTCAAAGAGGAAAGAGGCGTTAAGATGAAGCCATCGACAGAAAGCATTTACCGCACCTACGGGGACCGGCTGTTTACCATTGCCTATACTGTGTGTCAAAACCGGGAGGACGCCGAGGACGCCATGCAGGACACCCTGATCCGGTACAGCAGTGCCAAACAGGAGTTTGAAAGCATGGAGCACATTAAGGCCTGGCTGATCCGGGTGACCATCAACCGGGCCAAGGATATCCGTGCCTCCTTTTGGCGGAGGAAAAAGGCAGATTGGGAAGAAAACGCAGCCTCCCTGGCCTTTGAGGAGCCGGAGGAAAGCCGGCTGTTTGAGGCAGTGATGGGACTGGATGAAAAATACCGCATCGTCATCCATATGTTCTACTACGAGGACTACGACATTGGGGAGATCGCCCAGATCCTCCGGTGCCCCAGCGGTACCATAAAAAGCCGGCTGAGCCGGGGACGAAGGCTTCTGAAAGCTGTACTAAAGGAGGAATGGAAGGATGACTGACAAGGAACGATACAAAAGGACCTTTTCCCGGCTCCATGCCTCCGACCACTGCTTGATGGAGGTAGAAACCATGAAGATTCGTAAAATTGCACCGGTTCGCCGGATGATCTCGGTTTGCGCAGCAGCGGTGCTGATCGCCGCAATGGCTACGGTGGCCTACGCCGCCGACCTGGGGGGGATCCAGCGCACTGTCCAGGTGTGGATCCACGGGGACCAGACAAACGCGGTTTTGGAGCTGTCGGGCGGGAGCTACACCCTGACCTATGACGAGGAGGGGGAGCAGAAAACCGTAGGCGGGGGCGGCGTCTCCTTTGACATCTTTGGGAACGAGCGGCCCCTGACCGAGGAGGAGATCATGGAGCACCTGAACTCCCCCCAGGTAGAGTACCGGACGGATGGCACAGTGTGGGTCTACTGCCGTGACCAGGAGCTGGAGATCACCGACCGCTTCCAGAACGGGGTCTGTTATGTATCCATTAAGGACGGGGATCAAACCCTGTACCTGACAGTAGAAGCCAGCGGCACCTACAGCTACAGCCCCCACGGCTACCCTGCAGCGGCCTAATGGCCGCGGCCTGGAGGCCGCATCCAGACCCTACCCGGCGGCGGCCTGATGGCCGCTGACGAACCCTACCCGCCGCTACGCGGCTTAACACTGTACGAATGCTTAGCGGGTGCCTGGAGTTCGGGTGAGTACAAGGCGAAACGATTCCTCTGCCTTTGATAGACTGGATGGGGGTAACACTTACCAATCTAAGGCTCCAGGCAGGACCTATCGCCCTGCACACACCCTCGTAGGGTCTAAAGTTTAGGTCCACCCTTTTTAAAGGGTGGCAGGTCCAGGGCGGCGCCCTGGTCGCTCCCCGCAGGGAGCGAAATTCCTTATACGGAGTGAGCATTTTTCTTTGCTCCTTTCTTTTTGCG
>JAAWEO010000232.1 GCA_022794295.1 Angelakisella sp.
GCTGGCATCTTGGATTTGTGCTCCCGCTTACCAGCGTCCGGGCTTTCGCGGCCGGAGGCTCGTTGGCCGGATAAGGTGCTTTTTTCTGCGGAAAAAAGCAGAGCCCTTCGGGCTAAGGCCGCTTCGCGGCTAATGCCGCACGGCGGCAGGGGGAGGGCGGCTTTGGAAAAGCACTTATGGATGCTTTTTGCAGACCTTTCGGATCAGTTCCGCCAGTTCCTTGGCGGGGCATACATATTCCGGGCATTTCCAGCGGAATGGGTAGGTTTGGTCTTGCAGGCTGATGCGAACTGTTCCGGTGCCGGGGAGATGCTCCAGGCGGAAGGGGCCTGCATTGACCGGTTCTTTGTTGGGACATTCCAGCCAGTGGAGGATGGTGTCCCGGGCTGCGGCATCTTGGCTTAGGTCGTAGATAAAATCCAGGGTGTGGATCATTTTCTGTCACCTCCAAAGACAGTATAACACATCCTTTTCCCAACCAAAAGGCTGGCAAGCTCCGGCAAATCGTGGTACACTAAAAGGCATCAGAAGGGAGCGGCGGATATTATGACGGAAAAGCTGGGGCGGGTCTTTTTGTTCGGCATCGCCTATGTGATCATGCTGGCCGGGATGGGTGTGGGGATCTGGCTCCTTTGCGGCCTTGTTGGGATGGGACTGGAGCTGCTCCGCACCCCCAGGGAAAAGAAGCAAAGCAGGGCTCTTCGGAGGCACCCCCTTGGGAAAGCCTCCCTTCGGGCCAGGGCGGCGTGGCTGATCTGCTGCCTGGAGGAAGCCCTTTTGGCCTGCGGCCTGGAGCCTTACCCGGACCGGCCGGAGGACTGCCCCTGGTATCCCCTGCTGGCCCTGCTGTGGCAGGTCACCCAATGGCCGGCCCCCATGGTGGCCGGGGAGTGGCTGGACCAGGTGGGGGTGTTTCTTCCCAGCGTGGTTTTCTCCTGTGATCCCGGCCCGGAGGAACAGATCCGGCCGGAACAGTTTGCCGCCGCTTGGGCCCTTTACACCGGCGCCGGGTACCGGATGTCCTTTCTGGCACCCCTGATCGAGCTCCCTGCCCGCCTGGTCCGGGAATACTGGGATGACCCTGCCGCCCGTCCCGGTGACAGCCTGGCCCTTTTGGAGGAAGCCCGCCGGCTGCTGGAGGACTACGGCATTCCCCTGCCCCCTGGGGACAGGGTGGATTTTCTGGCCCGGCAGCAATCCGCGGGGCCCGGGGAAGGCTTTGTGGGGCAGCAGTGCTCCTATTTCGTCCCCTGGTATTAGTATATTTTTATATGTAATATCCTATCTGTAAAAATCGAACGAGCACTCTTTTCCTCTTTTTTGTCCAAAAACTACCCATCCCCTCTGTTTTTCCGCGGAAGATTATGCTATACTTAATATGGATTATTATGAAACGAGAGGAACCGCACTGTGCAAATCGCATTGGAACAGGTCGGGAAGAGCTTTGGCAGTGACCTGATCTTCCGGGGGGTCACCGCCCGCATTGAAGACCGAGACCGCATTGGCCTGGTCGGTATCAACGGGGCGGGAAAAACCACCCTTTTGAACATTATCACCGGGGACCTGGAGCCGGACGAGGGCACCGTCACCCGGGGGAGCGGCCTTTCCATTGGCTACCAGCGGCAAAATGCCGGGCTCCAAAAAGGGAACACCATCCTTGCGGAAATGCGCTCTGTTTTCGCTGATGTCTACGCCATGGAGGAGGAGCTGCAGGAGCTCCGGGAAAAAATGTCGAAGGACCCGAAGGCTCCCGGCCTGACAGATCGTTATAAAGAACTGGAGGACGCTTTCCTTGCCCGGGACGGGTACCAGGTCCAGGTGAAGATCAATACCGTTCTTACCGGCATGGGCTTTGTGGAGCATGGCTTTGGCAAAAGCATTGACAAGCTCAGCGGCGGGGAGCAGACCCGCCTGGCCATTGCCAAGCTCCTGCTGGAGCAGCCCAGCCTGCTCATTTTGGACGAGCCCACCAACCACCTGGATTTCAAGACCCTGGGCTGGCTGGAGGAGTACCTGTCCGCCTACAAGGGGGCCCTTTTGGTGGTCTCCCATGACCGGTATTTTCTGGATCGCCTCTGCGGGAAGATCTGGGAAATGGAATACGGGGAGCTCACCCCCTTTCCCGGCAATTACACCCGGTACATCCAGCTCCGGGACGAGCGGAACATCCGCCAGCAGAAGCTTTACGAGGCCCAGCAGGCGGAGATCGCAAAGCTCCAGGAGTATGTGGACAAAAACCTGGTGCGGGCCTCCACCACCAAAATGGCCCAAAGCCGCCGCCGGATGATCGAGCGGCTGGAGGCGGAGCCCGCCGAAAAGCCCAAGGCCCGGATGAAGCCCCCTATTATCCACCTGAACGAATACGCCGCCGAACCGGTAAAGGATGTCCTTTTGGCGGAAAGCCTGGACGTCACCGTAGGGGAAGGGGAACGGAAGCGGACCCTGCTGGCCGGAGTGGAGCTTGCCATTGCCCGGGGGGATAAAATTGCCATTATCGGGGGCAACGGCACCGGAAAGAGCACCCTTTTAAAATGCCTGCTGGGCAAGTTCCCGGTAAACCCGTCAGCCCGGATCACCTGGGGCCGGGGGGTGCGAAGCTCCTACTACGACCAGGGGAGCGACCACCTGGACGGGAACCTTACCGTGCTGGACACCCTGTGGGAATACTACCCCCGCAGCTACGAGACCCCCCTGCGGAATATGCTGGGGGCCATGGGTCTCAAGGGGGAGGACGTTTTCAAGCGGGTCAGCCAGCTTTCAGGGGGGGAAAAGGCCCGGCTGAAGCTGGCGGTAATCTGCCTGGCAAAATCCAATGTCCTGATCCTGGACGAGCCCACCAACCACCTGGACCTTGCCACCAAGGAGGTGCTGGAGGCCGCCCTCCAGGAATTCACCGGGACCCTGATCATGGTCTCCCATGACCGGTACCTGCTGGACCGCATCCCCACCCGCATCTGGGAGCTGGAGGGCGGACAGCTGCACCAGTATAAAGGGCAGTATACCGATTACCTCCACCAGGCGTCGGGAAAGCCCCTGCCGGAGCCCAAAGCGACCCCGGAGAAAAAGCCGGAGCAGACCACCTACGCCAAGGGAAAGGAGCAGCGCCGCGCCGACGCCCAGCGCCGGAAGGAGTACGCCGAGGCAGAAAAGCTGGTGTCCCAGCTGGAAGCGGAGGTCTGGAGCCTGGAACAACAGATCGCCTCCCCCGAAGCCGCCGCCGACTACCTCCTCCTCCAGGACCTGTGCGCCCAAGTAGAAGAAAAACGCGACGCCCTCTCCAAAGCCGAAGACCGCTGGCTGGAGCTTTCGGAATAACCCGCATAGAATGATCTGATACCACCCCCCGCCGCAAAGCGGCATTCGCCCGCAGGGCTCCGCCGGAGGCACCAAAGCCGTTCCAACCTGCCGCCGTGCGGCATTTGCCGCGAAGCGGCTCCGATTTTCGCCGCAGCGAAAATCACCTTATCCGGCCAACGAGCCTCCGGCCGCGAAAGCCCGGAC
>JAAWEO010000233.1 GCA_022794295.1 Angelakisella sp.
GAGATTGCAAGGAGAAAAGCGCAAGGAATCCTTGGTGGATTCCGAGCATTTTCGACGTCGTCAAGCTCCCTTCCCCTGTAGAAAAAGACGGGCGCGGCGGCTTTAGGGGCACGCCCTAGTATGGTTAGGGTGAATCGTGACGCCTTTTACACGTTTTGACTCCAGGCACACACTAAGCTTCTGTACATGGTTAAGGCGCGAAGCGCCGGGTAGGGTCTGAAAATAGACGTTTACATCCGCCGGAAAGTGTGGTATACTAATTTGGTTAAAGACACTACAATATGCAAGGAGGCCCGCCCTATGGCAGAAAGCAAAATGCCCCTGTACAAGGGGAAGCCCCTGGTCCGAAGCGGCAATACGGTCTATTACGGACACCCGGCAGAAAAATATGTGGCTATGCTGCAAATTTTAGGCACCAGCGGCCAGGTGGCCGGCGTTCCCATCTCTGACCGGGTGCTGGTGCAGATCCTTTCCACCGACGAAAGCCTGCCCCCCATGAAGCGCATCATCAAAAAGGCGGAGAAAAAGGGCATCTACCAGGCCCTGAACATCGCCAGCATCTGGCTGGACCGCAGCCTGAAGGAGGGGTGATCCCCTGCCCCGCAAAAAGAAAAGCGCCCGGTTCCTTGGGAGCCAGGCGCTTTTTGCTGCTTTTTTTACAGTGCGGGGGGCGGGGGGACCGGCTGGCCGGAGACACAGCTGAGGTACCGGGCGCCGGTCTCCGGGTCCCGGAAGGTGCCCCTGGCCCTTCCGTCCAGGTTTACCAGGTATTCCTGGATGACGTAGGTCCGGTGGGTGGCGCAGGTGGAAAAGCTCTCCTTGTCCATCCAGCCCCGAAGGCCGGAGACCCACTTGGGGTCCAGGCGGGAAAAGGCGGCCTCGTTAATGGGAAAGCGGAGGTCAAAGCTGGTGTCCCCCGACTGCACGGTACAGCGGAGGAAGCCCTCCGGGTCCTCCTGCCCCCAGGAGACCGGCCGGAGGATGGCCTTGTTTTGCTCCAGGCCCTCTGGGACCGCAAGGATGCCCCCAATATCCCACAGCTTTTGCAGGGCGTCCCGGCGTTCCTCTCCATCCTGGAAGGACTGCTCCTGAAGCTCCTGGTCGCACTGGGGGTTGATGTAGTGGTTTTCCATCTCCAGCAGGGTGCGGCCCTCCTGGAGCTCTTTCCGGAGGGTGCAGAACTCATAATCCCCCGGAACCAGGGAGAGGCCCTGCTCCACCGCCGCCAGGGCCCCGGCCCGGTCCCCGAAGTGGGCCCGCAGCTTCCCCAGCTGGAGCCAGTTCCAGGGATAGGCGGGTTCCTCCCGGGCCCCCTTCTCGTGGTACTCCAGGGACCGCTCCGGCTCCCCGCAGTAAAGGAGCGCCACGGCATAGCGGTAGTACCAGGCCCCGCAGCCCCCGGCGTTTTTCTCCGAGGCAGGCATCCACTGGGCGGTCATCCGGTAGAGAGGGTATCCCCCTATGTTGTTCCAGCTGTAGGAATACCAAAGGGCGATGTCCCGGTCCTCCCGGACCTCCTCCGGGGTGACCAGGCCCTCCCGGATCTGTTTGGCGGTCAGCTGATCCAGGTACCGGATCATGGCCTTGAAATAGGCGCCGGTGTCATCGCAGAAGCTTTCCAGCCTCTGAATATCGTCCTGTGTTAAGATCATGTTTTTCTCCTTCTATATACTGGTGGTGAGCAGATATTCCACGGTGGCCAGCTTTACCGCCAGGCAGAAAAGGCGGGCGGCCTCCTTCAGCTCCTCCAGGGTGGGATAGGAGGGGGCCAGGCGGATGTTGCTGTCCTCCGGGTCGATGCCATAGGGGAAGGCCGCCCCGGCGGAGGTCAGGGTCACCCCGGCCCCCTTGCAGAGGGCCACGGTGCGCTTGGCGCAGCCGGGCATGGTCTGGAAGGAGATAAAGTATCCCCCCCGGGGCTTGGTCCACCGGGCGATGTCCAGCCCCCCCAGCTCCTTCTCCAGGATATCCTCCACCAGCTGGAATTTGGGGCGGAGGATGGCGGCGTGCTTTTTCATATGGGCTTTCATATTCCGGTAATCGCCAAAGAAGCGCACGTGCATCAGCTGGCTGATCTTGTCGTAGCTGATGGTCTGGTTGGTAAGCTGGTGCATCATGAAACGGATATTTTTCCGGGAGGCCGCCACCGCCGCCAGCCCCGCCCCGGCAAAGGAGATCTTGGAGGTGGAGCCGAAGATGAACACCATGTCCTCCTTCCCCTGGTCCTTCAGCAGGGCAAAGAGGTCCAGAAGGGTGTCCCCCTCGTCGTACAGGTCGTGGATGGTGTAGGCGTTGTCCCAGAAGATGCGGAAATCCGGGGCGGCGGGGGCCAGGCGGGCAAAGCGGCGCACCACCCGGTTGGAGTAGGTGATGCCGGTGGGATTGGAGTACTTGGGGACACACCAGATTCCTTTTACCGCCGGGTCCTTCACCAGCTCCTCCACCTGGTCCATGTCCGGGCCCTCGGGGGTCATGTCCACGTTGATCATCTTAAAGCCGAAGTGCTGGGTAATGGCAAAGTGCCGGTCGTAGCCGGGGACGGGGCACAGGAACTTGATCTCCGGCTCCTTGCACCAGGGCTTATCGGAGCCATAGACGCCGTAGAGAAGGGCCCGGGTCATGCAGTCGTACATCATGTTCAGGCTGGAATTGCCCCCCACGATGATCTCCTCCTGGTCCACCTGGAGCATATCCGCCAGGAGCTTGCGGACCTCGGGGATCCCCTCCAGCAGGCCGTAGTTGCGGCAGTCCACACCGCTGTCCGACACCGCCCCCAGCCTGCTGCTGATGGTATCCAGCATCCCCTGGCAAAGGTCCAGCTGGTCGGTGTTGGGCTTGCCCCGGGACATATCCAGGTGCAGCTCCCTGGCCTGCCAGCCCTCATACTCCTTCTTCAGCTCCCCCAGCATCCCCTCCAGCTGTGGAACCGTCATCTCCTTCAGCACTCCCATACAGGCGCCCTCCCTCGGTAGTTAAGATACCCTCCTATTTTAGACGATTTTCCCCGCCAATGCAAGATGAAAATTTTATTCCTGCACAATTTTCGCTTTTTATTGGAAAGACAAGGATTTTTCCCCGGATTTTGTTTTTTCTGACAATCAAAAATTGCACCTCCCCCCCACCACCCGAACCCCTCACAGCCGCGCAGCGGCATTCGCCCGCAGGGCTCCGCCGGAGGCACCAAACCCGTTCCAACCTGGCCCGCAGGCCATTAGCCGCGAAGCGGCCTTAGCCCGAAGGGCTCCGATTTTCGCCGCAGCGAAAATCACCTTATCCGGCCAACGAGCCTCCGGCCGCGAAAGCCCGGACGCTAGTAAGCGGCAGCACAAAACCAAGATGCCAGCACACCCCAGCCGCCATGCGGCATTTGCCGCGAAGCGGCTCCGCCGGAGGCATCAAAATCCCCCCCGGAGGGTTAGGGGGCCCACGGGGGGACTAGTCCCCCCGTGAGGCGCGCCGCCCCGAAGGGGCCTTTTGGACCTTCCGCAGAAGGTC
>JAAWEO010000234.1 GCA_022794295.1 Angelakisella sp.
GAGCAGGCTTCTCCTTTCTTTTTTTCTTTCAAAAAGAAAGGAGCAAAGCCTCTCCGCGCTAAGAGCTGCCCCTTCGGGGCAGTTGCGCTCCGAGACGCCACTGCGGCGGCAGAAATGCGCCCTCCGGAAAGGTACGGGGGAATTTCGCCCGTTGCGACGGGCGTCCAGGGCGCCGCCCTGGACCTGCCGCCCTTTGGAAAGGGCGGCCCCAAACTTTAGACCCTACGGGAGGTTGTGCAGGGCGAAAGGTTGTGCCTGGAGTCTTGGATTGGTAGGAGTTATCCCCATCCAGTCCATCAAAGGCAGGGGAATCGCTTCGCCTTGTGCTCGTTATGACTCCAGGCACCCGCTATCCCTTTCGCACACTGTTAAGCCGCAAAGCGGCGGGTAGGGTCTGGATACGGCCTCCAGGCCGCCGCTACATGGGGCCGTAGTGCATCATTTGGGCGATGAAGATCAGGATGCTGCCAGTGGCGATCCATGCCAGGCAAACCTTCCACATGAACCGCATCCACCGGTCATAGGGGATGTTGGCCACGGACAGGTTGCCCATCAGGGCGGTGGACATGGGCAGAATGTAGTTGCAGAAGCCATCGCCAAAGTTAAAGGCCAGAATGGCGGTCTGCCGGGTGATGCCCACCATGTCAGCTACAGGGGTGAAGATGGGCATAACCACTGCCGCCTGGCCGCTGCCGCTGGTTACCAGCACGTTAAGGATGAAGTTCACCCAGAACATCACCACGCCCCGCAGGAAGCCGGGGACCAGGTTCAGCACCACGGTGCAGGCGTAAACCACGGTGTCCAGAATGTTGGCGGCGGAAAGAACGCCGGAGGTGGCCCGGGCAAGACCCAGGAGCAGGGCGGAAACGGTAAGCCGCTTGCAGCCCTCGGCAAAGTACTTGGCAATGGTGCTGGGCCCAAAGCCGGCGCAGGCGCCGGAGATGATTCCCAGCCAGATGAAGCAGACCGAGATCTCCGGGAGATCCCAGCCCTGGGTGACGCAGCCCCACACCAGGACCACCAGGGTGCCCAGCAGGGACAGAAGGGCCAGGATCTTGCGGGTGTCCAGATGGGTGTCCCCCAGGACATCCCCGGTATCCGGCTGGTTCAGCTTGTCAAGGTCGTACATGGGGCTGGAGGCGGGGTTATCCCGGACCTTACGGGCATACCGGATCAGTACCACGCTGGTCACCAGCCAAAAGACAATAAGGCAGAGGAAGCGGTACTCGATGCCGGAATAAAGGGGCAGCTCCGCGATCTTCTGGGCCACGATGGTGGTGGAGGTGTTTAGGGTGCCGGTGGAAAAGCCGATGGCGCCGCCCAGCAGGGGCAGGGCCGCACCGGTGATGGAGTCAAAGCCCATGGCCCGGGCCATCATGATAATGACCGGGGTGAAGCCGATGAAAACGGTCACCGACTGGGTGGTGGCGATGCCGGCGAAAAGCAGCAGCAGAATGGGGATGAAGATGGCCTCCCGGGAGCCGAACTGCTTTACCACCTTGGCAATCAGCACCTGGAGGGCCCCGGTGTTCACCAGGACGTTAAAGGCGCCGCCGGAAAGGATGACCATGAAGATCAAGCTGGCGCTGGAGGAAAAGCCCTTCACCACATAGGTGGGGATCTCCAGGGGGTTGACAGGGGTCCTTTCAATGTACTCAAAGTGATCAGGGACGACCACCTTGATGCCCTGGGCGTTTTCCACCCGCTCGAACTGTCCGGCGGGGACCACCCAGGTCAGCAGGCTCATCACCAGGACGATGCCCAGGATGATAACGAAGGAATGGGGGACCTGGAATTTCTTTTTCTCCTTGGGGGCTGCGGGGTTTGCTGGATTTGCCATGTTTCACACTCCTCAACAAAAATTATGTATCAGAAGGCAAGGCTTTGAACGGTACGGACCAGTGTCCCGCCGGTCATGCCTGCGCCATCTTCTCCTTGGTGGCTGCAAATTCCGCCTTCACAGCGGCCAGCTTTTCCGGTTCCTTCACCATGTCCCAGGCGGTGCCTGCCAGGATCTTGGCGGCGTAGACCAGGGCGTCGTGGGCGTCCTTGGTTTTGCCGTAGTCCAGGAAGGTCTGGGAGTGGGAGGAGGTGCCCTCCGGCACAAAGGCGATGCGGATGCAGCTGCCGGGGACCCGGAACATCACATTGCCAAAGTCACTGGAGCCGGTCTTTTCACGGGGGGGACGGAGGGTTGGGGCGTTTACCAGCCGGGCGTTCTCCATAACAATGTCATTGAGGGCCAGCACCGGCACCTTGCTGTCCAGAGTCCGGTCATAGCTCAGCTCACAGGTGACCCCGGCCATGAGGGCTGCGCCCTTTACAATATCCTCGAACCGGGGCTTGATGGTCCCGTTCAGGTAGGCGCTGTTATAGGACCGCAGGCTGAAGGTGCCCTTGGCCGTATCCGGCACCACGTTGGCAGGGCCGGGCAGCTCCGAGACGGTGTAGTGCATCCGGCTGTCCTCCAGCAGGTGCTCCCGCAAAAACTCGATGCCCTGGAAGGTGAGGAGCAGGGCGTCAAAGGCGCTCCGTCCGGCATCGGGCTTGAGGGCGGCGTGGGCGCTCTTGCCGTGAAAGACCACGTTGGCCTCCACACAGGCCATGGAGCGGACGTCGGTGCAGGTGGTGGGGCTGCCGTGCATCATCAGGGCCACATCAATATCCGCCATAAAGCCCTCGTCCAGCATGGTGATCTTGCCGCCGCCGCCTTCCTCTGCGGGGGTGCCATAGACGATAATACGGCAGTTGTCGCTGTCTGCAAGGTTTTCCTTCAGGGCTGCTGCCGCAGCAATGATGGAGGGGCCCTGGAGGTGGTGGGCGCAGGCGTGGCCGATCTTCTTCAGGGCATCGTACTCGCACAGCAGGCCAATCCTTGCCCCGGAGCCATCCCCGAAGGTATATTCTGCCCGGAAGGCGGTGGGCAGGGAGCCCAGGCCGATCTGGACCGCAAAGCCCTCCTGGGTCAGGTAGTCGGTGAGAAGCTTCACTGCCCGGTGTTCTTCAAAGCCGGTTTCCGGGTGGTCAAAGATCTCGTCTGCCATGGCGCAGAGATGCTCGCTTCGTTTGTCGATGCTGGAAAACAGGGGATCCTTCATGGTGCATACTCCTTCCTTTTTTCTGTATTGATAATAGACAAGTCTATTATAACAGCAGAGATAAAACATTTCAACACTTAGAAGCGTGATAAGTAGGGGGAGGGTATTTCTGGATATGCTGCCTTGCTGGCGGGGGTGCCTGTTTTTTCTTCAAGATAGGCCCGGGGGGGCGATTCTTGAATGTGTCTGTCTCTCGGTCCTGGGTGCAGTGTTTTGGTTTGTGGTAGCACCGTTTCCTTTTGACTGCCACGCGAAGGTCTGCCCCTTCGCAGTCCTGTCTCGTTCTAAAGGTCATTTGCCTCGTTTCGCCTCCCCGGCGAGGGGTCACTTTCTGTTGCGACAGAAAGTAACCAAAGAACGCCCAGGGATTCTCCCTGGACCCGGGGACCGG
>JAAWEO010000235.1 GCA_022794295.1 Angelakisella sp.
ACACGGTTCGTATGGCACTCGATTCTGTTTCGCAGTTGGATTGCCGGCATTGGTTTGCCGCTTCTGCTTATTGTTAGCTTTTTTGAAGGTTGCTATAAAAACGCCTTGATCAGCTCCGGGGTGACCGGGATTCCATCGTCTCTCCTTTCCCCTGTCATTTCATCACGCCTTTCCCATACCCAATAGCAGCTATGTATTCCTTCACCAAAATAAAAATTCATCTAGCACCTATAAGCTTTGTGTCCCTGTCGAATAATTTTCATTATATCACAAGAGACCCCCCGGTACAAGGGTATTTTTTTAGCAATTCGTCCAGTGGGAAAGAAAAGAGAGGCCCGAAAGCCCCTCTTTCCCTTTTTCAGAAGGTATTTTTATCTCTGTCTGTCCCCGGATGGATCTTGTTTCCATCCGGGATACTCCCCCGGGGTCAGCGGTCCCACTTATCCACCAGGGACTGGATCTGATCGGCAAACCGGGACAGATCCTTGTTGGCCCCGCCTTCGTTGTGCCGGATGACCTCAAGCAGCCGCTGGCCCATCTGCTGGAGGCGCAGGTATGCCGGGGAGATCTTCCGCTGTACCGCCACCCGAACATGGAGGGAGGCTGCCGGGACACCGGGATCGATCATCCGGTCCTCAATCAGGTCGTACTCCGCCTTGAAATCCGGGGTGATGGGGTCGAAGCCCTGGAGCCGAATGGTCTCCGAGAAGGTAAGGGCGGCTTCCTCCTCCCCGTGGACCACAAACACCTTCCGGGGTTTGTTTTCGGCAAAGGCGCCGATCCATCTTTCCAGCCCCGCTTTGTCGGCGTGGCCGCTCATTCCCCGGAAGTTCACGATCCGGGCCCGGACCGAGATCCGCTCCCCGAACAGCTTGACATTATCAATGCCATCCACCAGCAGCCGCCCCAGGGTCCCGTTGGCCTGGTAGCCCACAAAAAGGATCGTGCAGTCCGGCCGCCACAGGTTATGCTTCAGGTGGTGGCGGATCCGCCCGGCCTCGCACATTCCGCTGGAGGAGATGATGACCTTGGGCTTTTTATCCATGTTCAGCATCCGGGATTCATCCGAGCTGCGGCAAAGGTGAAGGTTGGAAAACCGGATGGGCTGGAAGCCCTTGGCAAGCAGGGCCAGGGCCTCCTCGTCGGCATATCCCCGCAGATCCCCGGAGTAAATCTCGGTGGCCTCCAGGGCCAGGGGGGAGTCCACATAGACCGGGAAGTCCGGGTCGCAGGTCACCAGGCCCTGGGCCTTCATCTCCCGGATGTAATAAAGGAGCTCCTGGGTGCGGCCTACGGCAAAGGAGGGGATGATCACATTGCCGCCCTTTTGCAGGGTCTCGTCAATGAGCTGGGCCAGCTCCTCCACGGTGTAGCCGCCCCCCTCGTGAAGGCGGTTGCCGTAGGTGGATTCCATCACCACATAGTCGGCCTGGGTAATATAGTCCGGGTCCCGGATAATGGGCTGGTCGGTATTGCCGATATCCCCGGAAAAGGCGATGGTCCTGGTGGCCCCGGCCTCCCGGGCGGTGACCAGGATGCTGGCAGAGCCCAGAAGGTGCCCGGCATCCACAAATTTTGCGGTGATCCCGTCAAAGAGAGGCAGCTCCTCCCCGTACTCGCAGGGCTGCAAAAGCTCCAAAGCCGCCTGGGCATCCTCCACGGTGTACAAGGGCTCCACCGGGTCTACCCCTGCACGGGAGAGCTTCTGGCTTTTCCACTGGGCGTCCATCTCCTGGATCCGGGCGGAGTCCATGAGCATGATCCGCAGCAGGTCGCAGGTGAGGCGGGTAGCCACAATGGGACCGCTGAAGCCGTTTTTTACCAGCAGGGGAAGGCGGCCGCTGTGGTCGATATGGGCATGGGTGACCAGGACACAGTCAACTTCACCGGCGGCGAAGGGCAGGGCGTTATCCTCTAATTCGTCGCCGCCCTGCTGGAGGCCGCAGTCAATGAGCAGCTTTTTTCCACGGGCTTCCAGCTGATGGCAGGAACCGGTGACTTCCTTATCTGCACCGTAAAATCGTAGCTTCATGGTTTTCATCCTTTCCTGAGCCCCAGGGAAAGGGGCTGATCTTTGATGGCTTTTACACTTGCTTCCGGGATGAACGATAGAGTACAAATCCCTTGGGCTGCAATGCTATTTGCGGTTGATGAACTCCTGGATCAGGGACATTTTGGGGATAAGGTCCCAATCCAGGTCAGGCAGCGTTTCCAGAGCGGCGATCAGGCGCTGGGCAAGCTCCTGGTGGGGGTCATCCTTGGGGATGCTCTGGAGCATCTCTGTGCCCTGGCGGGCGTAGAGGAAGGGTTCATACCCGTGGGCGGAGTTGATGTGAAGATCCGCCAGGGGACGGTAGGGCTGCATGTAGAGGTTTTCCCCCCGCAGAACATAGTCCCACAGGCGCAGGGTCTCCTCTGCCCCGGTATTCCGGCGCACCCGGTCCCGGAGGAGCCGCCGCAGAAGGCGAAGCTCCCGCCCGGCCAGCAGCACATTGCCGGCACCATCGGTGTAGTCGCTGTGCACACTGATGTAGAGGCGCAGAATACGGAACTTTTCCACCAGGGGGGCGATCCGGGGATTCAGGGCGTGGAGACCCTCGAAGATCAGACAGGTGTCCTCGTCAAAGGTCAGGTCCCGGGTAAAGGTGGAGCGGCTGCCGGTGGTAAAGTCAAAGATCGGCATTTTGGTATGCCCCTTGGTCAAGAGGTCCTCCATACATTCCCCCAGGGCGTCCAGGTCCAGGCCATCAATGGTCTCGAAGTTTTTTTGCCCGTCCTCCCAAAGGGGGGTGTACTTCCGGTCCTTGTAAAAGTCATCCAGCGAAATGCGGCAGGCCTTGTGGCCGTTCCTGCCCAAGCCCTCGGCCAGAATGCGGGAGGCGGTAGTCTTGCCCGAGGAGGTCGGCCCGCTGAGGAGAATCACCTGGGAGTCCTCCGCCTCCGCCCGAAGATACACCTCCACCACCCGCTTGTGAAAGGCCTTTTCCTCCGAGGTGATCAAAGCCTTCGCATCCCACTGAAGCAGCTCCGCCCTGGCAGGAAGATCAATTTTTTCCATAATCGGGGTATATTTCATGTTTCCTAACTCCTTTACCCTGTTTTTCCATCCACAGCAGAAAAGGCACCTGCCAATTCCACCCATGCTTATTTTAACATATTTACAAATGATTTGCAAATATTTTTGTAAAAAATACTCGCAAAAAAGCCGCAAACCAAAGATTTTTGCCTCCCCACTCTAAAATTGTTACGATTTCTTAACAAACCGCCCTTCTAAATGGTGTAGAATAAAAAACGCTAAAACACCCCCACCCACAGCCATTCCAACTCTGGCCCGCAGGCCTTAGCCCGAAGGGCTCCGCTTTTTTCCGCAAAAAAAGCACCTTATCCGGCCAACGAGCCTCCGGCCGCAAAAGCCCGGATTCCGGTAAGCGGGAGCACTAATCCAAGATGCCAGCACAACCCAGCCGCC
>JAAWEO010000236.1 GCA_022794295.1 Angelakisella sp.
ATCTCCGCGCTAAGAGCCTCGCTACGCTCGGTTGCGCTCCGAAACGCGCCTGCGGGCGCAGGCGGCGGGCGACCAGGCGCTGTCCGCCCTGGACCCGGAGCGGGCAAGCGCCCGCAGGCAGAAAGGATACCTTGTACCGGGCGTTGGGCTTCGGGCATGGTGCTGTGCCGGCAGGTGCATTGGCTTCTCCGGTCTGTCAAAGGCAGGGGAATCGCCCCGCCTTGTGCTTGTCAGGACTCCAGGCAGGCGCTATCCCTTTTGCACATCGTCAAGGCGCGCAGCGCCGGGTAGGGTCTGGCTGCGGGCCCTGGCCCGCGTGATCTGCTCCAGCCTGTCCTTAAACCGTGCCTCCAACCCCTGCGTCGTAGGACAGTAGTACCGCCTCCCCCGCAGGGATTCCGGCAAGCACTCCATATCCGTCAGCTTGTCCTCTGTGTCGTGGGCATACTGATACCCCGCCCCATACCCCACCTCCCGCATAAGCCTCGTGACCCCGTTGCGTATCTGTAGGGGGACCGGGTCCGCCAGCTGGGTCAGGGCATCCTTCTTCGCCGCCTCGTATGCCAGGTATAGGGCATTGGACTTGGGCGCTGCGGAAAGGTAAACCACCGCCTGGGTGAGATGCACCGTGCATTCCGGCATCCCGATGTAGTGACAGGCCTGGTAGGCGGCAACGGCGATCTCCAGCGCCCGGGGATCCGCAAGGCCTACGTCCTCGCTGGCAAACCGCACCACCCGCCGGGCTACGTACAGCGGGTCCTCCCCAGCCTCCAGCATCCGGGCCAGCCAGTAGACCGCCGCGTCCGGGTCGGAGTTGCGCATGGATTTGTGCAGGGCGGAAATGAGGTTGTAATGCTCCTCCCCGCCCTTGTCGTAGAGAAGGGACTTCCGGGAGGTGCACTGCTCTACCACCTCTCGGGTGATGACGGTGGTGTCCCCCTCCGTCTCGCCGTTGAGCACCGCCATCTCCAGGGTGGAAAGGGCTGTCCGGGCGTCGCCGTTGGCAAATCCGGCAATCAGGCCCAGCACCTCCTCCCCGGCGCGGATCTTCTGCCCCCCAAACCCCCGGGGGCTCTCCAGGGCCCGCTGCAGCAGCTCCAGAAGGGCCTCCCCGTCCAGGGCCTTTAATACAAAGACCTTGCACCGGGACAGCAGCGCCCCGTTGACCTCGAAGGAGGGGTTTTCGGTAGTGGCCCCAATGAGGATGATGCTCCCCTTTTCCACAAAGGGAAGAAAGGCGTCCTGCTGGGCCTTGTTGAAGCGGTGGATCTCGTCCACAAAGACAATGGTCTTTTCCCCAAAGCGGCGGTTTTCCTCCGCCTCCTGCATCACCCCGCGGATCTCCTTGATGCCGCTGGTGACTGCGGAAAAGTTGATGAACTTCGCCCTTGTCTGGTTGGCGATCACGTGGGCCAGGGTGGTCTTGCCCACCCCCGGCGGCCCCCAGAAGATCATCGAGGAAACCATGTCCTGCTCGATGATCCTGCGCAGCACCCGGCCCTTCCCCAGCAGCTGCTGCTGTCCCACCACCTCGTCAATGGTCCGGGGCCGCAGCCGCGCCGGAAGCGGCTGGGTAGTCAAGCTGCCGGCAAAGCTAAGCTGCTCCTCCATCAGGCTCTCCCTCCTTAACTGCTGCCGTTGTATTTATCCCAATTATACCACAAAGGGGGGCGGAATGGTATCCTTGTCCGCCGCCTCCAAAGGGCCCTGGCGGGGGCTGGGCCATCATTCCAAGAAAAATAAGAAAAAATACTATTTTCTTCCCCAGGATTTTGTGGTATAATGGCCGCAACGCGCCCATTACAAAATTTAAAAGGCCCTTTTCCTCGTCGTCCCCTTTGGGGGAGCTGGGAGCGGATGCTGGCCTAAAGCCTGGGGGAACCGGAAAGGCCCTCCGGTGGATATGGTGTGTCCGCCAGGGCGGGGCATACATAATATGCAAAAGAGGAGGATTGGTTTTCCCTTCCTTTTTTGCGGCCCGGACTGTCTTGCCGGAGGGATCGCCCAGAGAAAAGCTGCGGCGCCCGGGGCATCCCCGCCCGAAGGGGGGAGGGGAGGGGGCGGACCTTTTGTGTGACAAGGCCCGCCGCCGCTGCCACTAGGGCCTGCTTGATGAATGGAAAGAAATTTTGGTTTTTCAAACAGACACTATTGCTGTTTTACCATAGACGCGGCAGAGGGAAAGCAATGCCGTGTAATGATCGAAGTAAGGAGTGTTTCGATGTGGAGAAGATCCTAATCGTTGACGACAGCCTCCTGCAAGCGGCCCAGCTGAAATCCATTTTGGACAGCGACTATGATGTCACCGTGATGCAGTCGGCAGAGGAGGGTCTGCGAAGCGCCAGCACAGGGGGATACTCCCTGATTCTGCTGGATGTTGTCATGCCGGGGATGGATGGCTTTACCCTGCTGAAGAAATTGCAGGAGGAGATCATCACCCAGAGCATCCCGGTGATCCTGATCACCAGCCTTTCTGATGTGGAAAACGAACAGCGGGGGTTTGTCCTGGGGGCTGTGGACTACATTACAAAGCCCTTTAAGCCCCTGATCGTAAAGGCCAGGGTGAACACCCATATCAAGCTGTACCACTACCGCCGCCAGGCGGAGGAGCAGTCGATGATCGACCAGCTGACCGGCATCGCAAACCGCCGGGGGTACGAGCGGTACAGCACCGCCAAATGGAACGAGGCCCGCCACCTGCGGGTCCCCTTTACCATCTGCATTTTTGATATTGACCGCTTTAAGAACTACAACGACACCTACGGGCACCCGGCGGGTGACAGGGTGATCGCGGCGGTGGCAAAAACGGCGGCCTGCTTTCTGCGGCGGAGCACCGACTTCCTGGCCCGCTACGGCGGCGAGGAATTTGTAGCCATTCTGCTGGGGGACAGCTCCGCCAAGGCCTTCCGGCACATGCAGAAGATCCGCCAGGCGGTGGAGGACCTTCACATCCCCCACGGCGCCACGGAATCGGAGTGGGTGACCATCAGCATGGGTGGCGTCACGGTGGTGCCGGAGCCGGAAAGCGACTACAGCGCCTACCTAAAAATAGCGGACACCATGCTTTACGACGCCAAGAGCAACGGCCGCAACCAAGGCATTTGGATGGACGAACTCATGACCCAACACCGCGAACGGCGGCCCGATGGCCGGCGGCCTGATGACCGGCGGCCTGGTGGCCGCTGACGGACCCTACCCGGCGCTGCGCGCCTTAACGGTGTGCGAAGGGAATGGTGGGTGCCTGGAGTCCTAACGAGCACAGGGCGGGACGATTCCCCAGCCTTTGACGGGCTGGATGGGGGAAGCTCCTGCCAATCTAAGGCTCCAGGCAGCCGCTATCGCCTTGCACACACTCTCGTAGGGTCTAAAGTTTAGGGACGCCCTTTTCAAAGGGCTGGGCGTAGCCCACGTGCCCGAAGGGCTCGGGTCCAGGGCGGCGCCCTGGTCGC
>JAAWEO010000237.1 GCA_022794295.1 Angelakisella sp.
CGGCCCATCCTGGTGGAGGTCCAGGCCCTGATCGCCAAAACCAGCTTCGGGAACCCCCGGCGGGTCCCCACCGGCTTTGATTATAACCGAACCGCCCTTCTGATCGCTGTGCTGGAAAAGCGCGGGGGGTATTTTATGGGCAACCTGGATGTCTTTCTGAATGTCGCGGGAGGAATGCGCATCGATGACCCGGGGGCCGACCTGGCAGTGGCCCTCAGTATGGTCTCCAACCTGTTGGACAAGCCCATTGATTCCCGGCTCCTGGCTATGGGGGAGGTGGGACTTGCCGGGGAGGTGCGCTCCGCCAGCCTGGTCCACCAGCGGATCGGGGAAGCCTACCGCCTGGGCTTTACCACCTTTGTTCTTCCCAAAAGCAACCTGCGCACCATCGATCAAGGGCAGTACCCCGGGGCGGTGTTCCACGGGGTCTCCAACATCAGTGAGGCATTTCGCGGCTTGCAGATGGGCCGCTGAGGCCGCTTCCCGGGGGCTCCAGATAGATGCAGCGGTTTTCCAACGGCCCCTGGGGGTTGGGAACCTGGCAGGGATGCTCCAGAACACAGTAACCATCCTGCTGATGGACACAATTTTCACTGCAAACGATCAGATTCACCGGAAAACACCTCCTGCCCCATAGTTTCCATTTCCCAAAAGCTTTTATGCGGCGAAAATTTTTCTTCTGTGCCGGTCATATTTTCCAACGGTTCTGAAACACTATCTGATGAATGATCGTGTTTCAGAACCTTTTTTACGGAGGGACCATAGAAAATGAGTAAACGGAAAAAGCTGACCTTAGCCGGTTTGGCGGTGGCTTTGATTTTGGGGATAGGCTCTCTGCCGGAGGTCATACTGGGGAAGATGCAGCATTACCAGGTGCTCTCCCCCCAAACAGTGTCCTACCGTGCCAGTGTGCGGTGTGAAGGGACCGTTTACCCCGGGGAAGGATATGACCTTTTGTCCTCGGGGCTGTACCAGGTGGCGGAAAGCTATGTCTCTTTGGGGGAGCAGGTAAAAAAGGGGGACACACTGGCGGTGCTTGCTCCGGTGGACCAAAGCCGGGAGGCTGTACTGTACTTACAGACCCAGGGGCGGGGCTTCAGCGGGCAGGAGGAAAATGCCGGCCTCACCAGTGCTTTGGCCCAGGCTTACGGACTGGAGGGAAGCAGTCTTCCGGAGTTGGGGACCATGCTTTTGACCCCGGAGGCCGGAGAAGGGAAAACGATCGCAGTGCTCTCCCCGGTGACAGGGGTCGTAACAAAGGAGATCCCTACCCCCGGAAGCATCGTAAAGCCCGGGACCGCCATCTGTGGGGTCGAGGGGGAGGAAAACTGCTTTGCCCTTCTCTCGGTTGGAGAAAGAGATGCCGGTAATCTGTCTGTGGGGGACGATGTGATCTTGGCAGGGGAGGGGGTAGGTCTGGTCACAGCTACCGGTGTCATTACAAAAATCTACCCCGGAACCCGAAAGGAGATTAGCGGGACCTCGGTCCAGCGTGTTGTGGATGTAGAGGTGTCGATACTCTCGGACAGCCAGGAAATCCGGCCGGGATTTGGAGTAAAGGCGCAAATCTTTACAGAGGAAGAACGGCAAATTATGATCCTGCCCTACGAATCGGTGGGACAGGATGACAGGGACAACAGCGAATATGTTATGGTGGCCGGGAAGTACCGTCTGGAAAAACGCTCGGTTACCACAGGGCTGGAAACCCTGGAAGGGGTGGAGATCCTCTCCGGCCTTTCTCCCGACGATCTGGTTACCGTTCCGGGAGAAATGGCACCGGCAGAAAGCAAATATTTTCTGAAGATGGAGGGGGAGTAGATGGAGCTTTTTCGGTCAGCGGCCAAAAGCCTTTTCCTCAAACGGTCCCAGCTCTTCCTCACCGTCTGCGGCATTGCCATCGGTGTTTTTTCGGTGCTCACCATTTCTACCATCGGACAAGCCGGTCAGACGGTTATAAACGGGGAACTGGAGAAGCTGGGATTTGACTGTGTTACCGTTTCCGCTTCCCAGAAGGAACTGAATACCCTTTCCGGAGGAGACCTTCCGGCTGTAAGTGCCCTAGAGGAAGTGGCTTTGGCGGCTCCCCTCTCCACAGCTATGGGCCGGGCTGTTATGCGGGACTACGCCGGAGAGGTGCTGGTATGCGGTGTGGACCAAAACGCCTGGCGTATGATTCAGCTGGAGCTGAAAAACGGCCGCTTCCTTCAGGAAAGCGATGTTGCCGCCGGGGCAAACGTCTGCATCGTCGATGATAAGCTGGCCTACGCATTCTACCGGCGCACCAATATTGTGGGGAAAAAGATTGATGTCACGGTTGGCCAGGGGACCGAAACCTTTTCGGTGGTCGGTGTTGTGGACGGGGAAAGCAGCGCCCTGAAAAACCTGGCAGGGGACTACATCCCCTCCTTCCTTTACATTCCCTACACCACACATCAGTCCCTTACCCGGAGCTCTGCCATTGACCAGCTGTTCATTAAGGCTTCTGCTGGCTCCACACCCGAACGTGCAGGGGAACAGACCGCCGCGCTTTTAAACAGCCTTGCAGGCTACCGGAATCTTTACCGGTACGAGGACCTGGCTATTCAAAAAGACCGCCTTCAGTCCATTCTGCAAGGGGTCACCTTGGTCCTTTCTGCCATCGGAGGTATTTCCCTGGTGGTATCGGGACTGAGCATTATGACCCTGATGACCGCTTCTGTCAAAGAACGGACCCGGGAGATCGGGGTCAAGCGCGCAGTCGGGGCACGGACCTCACACATTCTTCGGGAATTTATTGCCGAGGCTATTTTGCTGTCTCTGGCAGGAAGTTTCTTGGGGATCCTCTTTGCCTGCGGGTCAGCTGCTGTGGTGCGATGGTTCACCGGCCTGCCCCTTGCCCTGGAAGGAAGACAGGCGGGAGCAGTTCTTCTGTTTTCAGTAGGGATCGGCTGTATTTTTGGGGTGTATCCGGCAAGGCTTGCTGCCTGCCTGCATCCTGTGGAGGCACTGCGGTATGAATAATAGAAATCAAAGGGAGCGGGGCAGGGAACAGGAGGCCTTTAAGGTCCGCAGGCTGCTATGGGGTGTACCGGCTGCGCCCTCTGGGGAGGGTCAGCCCTATCCAAGTGTCGGAATCCCCGGCGGAGGGCCTTACCCGGAGGAGCTTCCGTTTCCCCGTCAGCTGCCCTCCGGAAAAGAAGAAGTCCCCCGGCAATGCCCACCGGGGGATACTGCGCCCAGACCTTTCTTCTTATTGCTGCCTCCGGATAATCAGCCCTGAAGCTCCTGGTTTTCGTTCTCAGGCAGTGGTGATTCTCTGAAAAATCTTACTCTGGTTGTAACTGGCAATAACTTAGTGTATTTGACAAGGGCATAATAACACGACACCTAAAGAATGGAGCCAACCTACACCAGACTACACCAGACCGCCGCTATTGGGGAAAACTCAAAG
>JAAWEO010000238.1 GCA_022794295.1 Angelakisella sp.
CGCTGTCCGCCCTGGACCCGGACCGGACTGATGTCCGGTGACAGAAAGGCTACCCGGTACTGGGCGTTGGGCTTCGGGTATGGTGCTGCGCCGGCAGAAGCCTCGCCCGCCCCGTTCAGATTCCTAGGTCGTCCTTGGTCAGCCACCGCACCAAATAGTTCAGCACCACCACAATGGTCACCAGCACCACCGCCAGTGCCGCCGTAAGCAGTATCTTCCCCTCCTCCTGCGTGGAAAAAACCACCGTCCCCACCGTCTCGTTTCCCACACTCCATAAAAGCGAAGAAAGTGTGATCTCCGATAAGGTGGGCGCAACCACCAGGAAAAATGACCCGTATAAGCTGGGCTTTAAAAGCGGCAGCATAATGCTGGAAAATGCCTTCAGATGATTTGCCCCGGAAATGCGGGAGGCCTCCTCCAGGGAGCTGTCGATTTGGGTGATCGCCCCGGAGATGTTGTTGTACCCCAGGTTCATAAACCGGGCCACATAGGCCACCAGCAAAATCCAAATGGTGCCGTATAGCCGCAGACCGGTCACCGGAAGCGGCTGGGCAAAGGCCAGGATCATCGCCAGGGCAATAATGGTCCCCGGAACAGCATAGGGCACCGTCACCATGGTCTGCATCAGCCCCACCCCCCAGAACCTCCGGATCCCACCCCGGATCGCCACATAGGCTACCGCCAGGGCCACCACTGTCACAATCAGGGCAGAGGCCGCCGACAGGAAAAAGCTGTTGCCAAAAGCCCTGCGTATGTTCCGGATGGAAAGGAGCCGGGCAAAATTCCGAAGGGTTATATTGCCGGGACCAAAGGGCAGGCCGAAGGTCTTGGTAAAGGCCGTGGTGAGGGCCGCCAGAACCGGCGCTAGGGTCGTAACAGCGAAAACCAGCACCAGAAAGGCAAAAAGCCCCCATTTCCCATTTCCCAGGGGAGTGGGCTGTACCGGGGCGCTTTTGCCGCTGACCACCACATACTTCTGGGCCGCCAGCACCCGGTTATAAAGGGCCAGCCCCAAAAGACCAAACAGGGCCAGCAGCAGGGAGTAGGCCGCCGCCAGCTGCAAGTTCCCCGGCAGGTCGGGGCGGTTGATAATGGCATAGATCTGGGTGGTCATCAGGCGGATCTGATTGGGGGCCCCCAGAACAGCAGAAACCCCAAAATCCGCCAGAATGAACATAAACACCAGCAGGGTCGCCCCCAGAATGGAGGGGGTCAACAGGGGAAGGGTCACATCCCGGAGGGTCCGCCAGGGACCGGCCCCGGAAACCCGGGCAGCTTCCTCCACGGCGGCGTTCACCTTCTTCATGGCAGGCAGAACCACCACATAGGGAACGGCATACCGGTAGATGCTCATGACGAATACCATCCCCCCCAGGCTGTACAGATCCACCAGGGGCTGGGCCGCCCCGGTCACCGATTGCCACAGCTGGTTGAAAAACCCCACCGGCCCCAGCAGAAAGGTCCAGGAGATGGCCCCGATAAACGGGGGGATCAGATAGGGAATGGCTAGGAGCGACCGCCACAGCCCCCGGCCGGGGACATCGGTGCGGGTCACTGCCCAGGCCAGAAATACCCCCAGGGCAGTAGAAAAAAGGGTGCTGGGAAACACCACCCTAATGGTATTTAAAACACTGTTGGCAATGGCCTTGTCCCGGAACACCGCAAGGTAGTTCCCAAGGCCATACCCCTCTGGGGTCTTGAAGCTGCTGAGGATCAGGACCCCCGAGGGGTAGACCACGGCGAAGGCAAGCACCGCCGCCGTGGCCGCCCAGATGAGGGTGGGGGCCAGCTCTGCCGGCTGGACCCCCTCCCCCCGCCTATGAATGGGAAAATGCCGCAGGGGGATTTTTTTTGCCATGGCTTATTCTCCGAAGATCTGGGTAAAACGCTCCCGGAGGGCGGCGGAATTTTCGGTAAAATCCTGG
The DNA here is from genome assembly GCA_022794295.1 of Angelakisella sp. GTDB lineage: Bacteria > Bacillota > Clostridia > Oscillospirales > Ruminococcaceae > Angelakisella. Next base: position 1,926 of record JAAWEO010000238.1, read on the forward strand.
AGATTCAGCTTCACCGTTTTGATCTCCTCCACCGGCGGGGCTCCCTCCGGCACTCCCACCGAGGGATCTACCGGGATGTACCCCTGTTCCACAAAAAATTTCTGGGCATCCTCGGTGAGCAGGTAGTCCAGGAAGGCCTCACAGGCGGCCCGGTTCTCCTCCTCCACGGTGGAAAGGATCGCCACAGGGGTGGGGACCATTACCGCCCCGGTCTCCGGCCAGATAGACTGGACCGGGGAACCCTCGTTGGCGGCGTTCCGGGCCATAAAATCCACAATGGAAACGGCGGCGTACTCCCCGGAGGCGACCTTGGTCTGGAGATTGCCGTTGGACTGCTCAAACTTCACATCATTGGCCTTCATGTCCTCGTAGAGCTTCCAGCCGGGGCCCTCCTCCCCCACCAGGCCCACCAGGGTGGTGAAGGCGCCTCCGGAATAGCTGGGATTGGCCATAGCAAAGCGGCCGGAAAGCTCCGGCTTAGTCAGGTCGTTCCAGTCCTTGATCTCCACATCGCACTTCAGGGTGTTGGCCGCGATGATGTTGAAGATCTGACGGACCTCCCAGGCCATGCCGTCGTTGTAGTTAAAGGAGGGATCGATCTTCTCCGCCCCCTTGGGGGTGTAGCGGCGGAGAAGCCCCTCCTTGTCCAGCTGGTTCATGTATCCGATGTCCGCAAACCAGATGATGTCCGCATCGGTGCTGCCGGTCTCCAGCTCGGTGTCGATCTTGGAGATGACTGCCCCCGTACCGGAGCGGAACAGCTCGTAGGTAATCCCCGGATTCTTCCCCACAAAGTCCTCCAGCATATCGGTGACCAGGTCCTGGGGCTCCGAGGTGTAGACGGTGATCTTTCCGGTCACCGCCTGGGGCTGGGCTTGGCTCTGGGGAGGGATGCTCTCCCCCTGGCTTGCGGAAGAAGGTCCTGTTTTTTCAGAACAGCCTGCTGCCGCAGCCAGGGCGAGCACCCCAGCCAGAGCCAGGGAAACTGCTTTTCTCGTTGCTCTGCGCATATTGGATGCCTCCTGTTATAATGTATCCCCTTGCTATAAAAAGGAAGGGGACCGCTGCCATTATACCATTTTTTCCAAAAAGAGGTGTGTACGAATTTTGAACAAACCAACACATACCCCAAAGCATCCCCACCAAAAGCACAATCCCCCCGCCCCCTGAACATCCCCCCAAAGCCTAACCAGCCCCAGCATCCCAGCAAAAAGACCTGCCCCCCTGACCCACCGCTCAAAACTGTGAAACAAATAGCCCGCAGGTCTCCGCCGGAGGCACCAAAGCCGTTCCAACCTGGCCCGCAGGCCACTAGCCCGAAGGGCCCCGCTTTTTTCCGCAGAAAAAAGCACCTTATCCGGCCAACGAGCCTCCGGCCGCCAAAGCCCGGACGCTGGCAAGCGGGAGCACATTTTTATGGCGCCACCTAGCCCAGCCGCCTGGCGCCATCAGTAGGAACACGCTGGTAATAGATCAAGGTACTGTCTACCATGGACCCCGCCCC
>JAAWEO010000239.1 GCA_022794295.1 Angelakisella sp.
CGTCCGGGCTTTGGCGGCCGGAGGCTCGTTGGCCGGATTAGGTGCTTTTTTCTGCGGAAAAAAGCGGAGCCCTTCGGGCTAATGGCCTGCGGGCCGGGGTTGGAACGGCTTTGGTGCCTCCGGCGGGGCCGCTTCGCGGCTAGGGCCTGCGGGCCAGGGGGTGGGTTTGGTGGCTCCGGTGGGGAGGGGGTGTTTTTAGGGTTGGGGGGTATATCTTGGGTGGGACAGGCATATTTTTTACCAGAGCAGCAGGAAGGGGAAATGGCGGGATGTTTGTTTTGGTTACGATTCAGCGAGAGGAAAAGGGTTTGTTGGCCCGGGCGGCGGAGTTTTTCGGGCCGGGGGCTTTGGAGGTGAAGCGCCGGAGTTTTTTGGGGAACGGGTACTACCACATCACTGACCACACCGAGGGGAGGCCCCACTGGGAGCAGCTGGCCCGGGCGGTGGGGCGGGCTGCCACCCGGCTGGTTGTGGCGGGGGAGGAGGAGCCGCCCCCGGGGAGCGGATTGCGCTTATACGACCCTGCTGTTTTTGCGGGGCGGATGACAGCGGTGGCTGGGCTTCAGGCCTTGCGCAGCATGGGGGAGGAAGGCCGGCGGGCGGCCATTGCCATGGTTGACGAGGAGGGGCTTTTCACCTGGTGCGCCGGGGAGCTGGCACGGCAGTGCGGTCTTCTGCGGGTTTACACCCGCCGCCCGGACCGGTACCGGGCCCTTTGCCGGGAGCTTATGGAGGGGCTGGGGGCCAGTTTGACCCTGGCGGAAACTCCCGGGGAGCTGGAGAGCTGCCGTTTTGCGGTTTCTCCGGCACCCACGGGGGTTTGGAAGCTGCCGGTGCCGGTGATCACCATCAACCACAGCGGGATACAGGGGCGGCCAACCATCAACCGGCTGGAGCCGGAGCTTTCTCCGGAGCTGGAGAAGGAGATCCCACCGGGGGTAGACCGGATGCTTTTTCTGGGGGCAGCTTGGGAGACAGGGCTGCGGCGTTTTCCACTGGACATGAAGATCCGCTCCTATCGTGTAGACGGGCGGCTGGTCGCGGCTGAGGGTCAGGGCCCGCTGCCAGACCCACGGCGGCGGGTAGGGCCCTAGCCTGCCGCTCCCATCGTTGCATTGGTTGTGCTTTCTAACAGCAATGCCATCTCCTGCGGCGCTTCCTTCATCCCACTGCTTACCCACCGCTGAAGTATCCCCATACATCCCCCCACTACATATACCGGAAAATAATCCTTGTGGATCAGTGCCGCCCCGGGATAAAGCACCGGCCAGTCCTGCCTGCACTTTTCTTCAAGAATCAGCGTCAGCTCCCGTACCAATGCCTGGTCAACATTGGGCCCGAAAAACATCTGGCACAGGTCCCGGTTCTCCCAGGCGTATTCCATTATGGCCCGGAATAATGGCATGGGCCCCCCTGTCAGCTCCTCCGCCGGATACTGCCGGAAAATTTCCCGGATCTCCTGGATTGCCTCCTGCCACATCTTGTCGTAAAGCTCGTATATGTCCCGGTAGTGAACATAGAAGGTCCCCCGGTGAAGATCTACCTCGTCGGTAAGCTCCCGCACAGTAATGTCCTTTAGGTTCTTTCGCTCCAGTAAGGTCACCAGGCCCTGACGAAGGGCCTTTTTTGTTTTCCGCACCCGGCGGTCGTCAGCAGGTCCGTTCATAAAATTTTTACCTTCTTTCTATGAGGATTTTGAACATTTTTCAACGATGTGTCCATTATTCAACATTTCATCCGTTAATTGACTATGGACACTTTTACTATTGTTTATTATAATAGCTTTTGTAAGGTTAGTCAACAGCTGTCGAATAACAATGCTTGTGTAGGGAGATGCTTTTGTGGGAATTTGTGTGAAATGCCAAATGAAAAAGGGGTGCAGAAACGGACTATGGAACATGTAGTAAACCGAATGCTGAAGCTGAGAGGGTTGGTGGTGGCCCTGTTCCTGGCCATGGCCCTCTTTTGTGCCTTCATCACCCCCCTGGTAAGGATCAATTATAATATTGTGGACTACCTCCCCTCGGAGGCTCCCTCTACCGTGGGCCTGGACCTTATGAACGAGATCTATGACAAGGCGGTCCCCAATACCCGGGTGATGATCGAAAATGTCTCCATCCCGGAGGCCCTGGAGTATAAGGCCCGCCTGGGGGCCGTGGACGGGGTGGATGATATTAACTGGCTGGATGACCAGCTGGATGTTACCATCCCCCTGGAGATCCAGGACCAGAAAACAGTGGCCGACTGGTACCAGGATGGCTGCGCGGTCTATTCCCTGGTGGTAAACGAGGAGAAGCAGATCGCCGCTGTCGGGGCCATCCGGGAGATCATCGGGGAGGAAAACGCCATGAGCGGTACCCCGGTGGAAACGGTGGATGCCCACCTCAGCGCCAGCTCGGACATGGTCCGTATGATGAGCATCATTCTGCCCCTGGTCTTTGCCATCCTCCTGTTTACCACCACCTCCTGGTTTGAGCCGGTGCTCTTTATGCTCAATGTGGGGGTTGCCATCCTGATCAATATGGGAACCAACCTGATCTTTGGGGAGATCTGCTTTATTACCAATACCACCGGGGCCATCCTCCAGCTGGCCTGCTCCATGGACTACGCCATCTTCCTTCTGGAGCGGTTCGAGGAGTTCCGCCGGGAGGGGCTGGTCCCCCAGGAGGCCATGACCCAGGCAGTGGTCCGGTCCGCCGGCTCCATTGCCTCCAGCGGGCTGACCACCGTTATGGGGTTTGCCGCCCTGATCGCCATGCAGTTCCTGATCGGGCCGGATATGGGGTATGTCCTTTCAAAGGGCATCGCCATCTCCCTGGTGACTACCCTGGTCTTTATGCCCTGCCTGACCATGTTCTGCTACCGGCTGATCGACCGCACCAGCCACCGGTCCTTTATGCCCTCCTTCCGGAGGCTGGCCCGGGCCACCGGCAGGGTCAAGGGCGTTGTCACCGTGGGGGTGGCAGTGCTTCTCGTCCCCTGCTACCTGGCCCAGCAGAATATTCACTTTGTCTACGGCGCTTCGGAGATGACCGGCCCCGATTCCCAGATCGTCCTGGAGCGCAATGCCATAAATGACCGGTTCGGGGAGTCCAACTCCTTCGCTGTGCTGGTCCCCCTGGGGAACACCGCCAAGGAGCAGGCCCTCAACGACGAGATCAAGGCGCTGCCCCAGGTAAGCTCGGTCCTCTCCTATGTGGAGACAGTGGGCAAAAGTATCCCGGAGTCCTATGTTCCCCCCGACCAGCTGAAGCTCCTTTCCTCCCGGGGCTACACCCGCCTGGTGGTTTCCGCCCGTGTCCCCACGGAAAGCGGCGAGACCTTCCGGTTTGTGGAGACCCTGCGGGACATCGCCCAAAGCTACTATCCGGACCAGTACTATTTGGTGGGGGTACCGGCCACCATCTATGACATGAAGGACACCAT
>JAAWEO010000240.1 GCA_022794295.1 Angelakisella sp.
ATGAGCAAGGCAAACGTCTATAACTGGATAAAAAAACGAACCGACTGTTGAAAACTCGCCTGATTGTTTAGAATTAGATGAGTTATACTGGTTTATTGGAAAAAAGCCTCATACCGAAACCCGTGAGAATGTGTATGTGATAACCGCGGTAAGCCGAAATCCACGCATGATATTAGGTTTTGATGTAGCACAAGACAAAACATCACAAAGGATACAACAAATCGTAGATTCCGCGCCAGAAGCCCGTAGATATTACACAGACGGATATGTTGGATATTTGGATGTGGTTTATCCGGGACAGCATATTTACAATATTCACAACAAAAAGGACACCTTCACTGTTGAGGGTGTCAACGCTGATCTGCGCCATTATATCCCTGTTCTTGCAAGAAGAAGCAGGTGTTTCCCTCGAAAGCTGGAAACTCTTTATGCGGTAGTAGAAGTCTTTGTAACCGCTTATAATCGTTTTGGTATTGCCAAATACAACTATCGCCTTCACCATCCCAAAGGGGAAATCCCCTTTGCTCTTGTTGATTTCCTTTAACCGCGCTTTGTGGCCACTCCCACCTTGTTCAAACAACTTGACAAGGACAATGTGCTGGGCCGCATCCCAAACGAGCAATACAACGTTCTTTCCACTGAGTATGTCCAGGAACAAAAATTGATAAAAGACACCATCCCGAAACTGGAAGAACAGCTGGAGCAGCTAAAAAGTAGTTTTTTTAACACAGAGCGATTTGTAGAGAAAGCAAAGCAGTACACAGAGATCAAGGAACTGACACAGGAGCTGTTAGGGCTGTTCATTGAGAAGATCGCGGTGGGCGAACGTTCGAAAAAATATTCCAGGACAGCGGCCCAGGAGATCCGTATCTACTACCGGGATGTTAGGTTTGAGGGCAACCCGGAGGAAGATGACCTTCCAGAAGTCGCAAAGAAGGATGATTCAGCAGCATAGGAAACTCAAGGGAAATACGGAAAAAGGGAGAAGACAAGCGAAATTGTCCTCTCCCGAAAGAAACAGGTGACCCAGGGGGCAAAATGTGGCCTTATGAGTGCAGACCAAAGGCTCCGGCCTTGGATGGTTGACTCACGGAACCGCCTAATCTCACCCACGGGGGGAGGTCCATAGTGGGCAGTACCTTATATCTATTACCAGCGTCCGGGCTTTAGCGGCCGGAGGCTCGTTGGCCGGATAAGGTGCTTTTTTCTGCGGAAAAAGCGGAGCCCTTCGGGCTAAGGCCGCTTCGCGGCTATGGCCTGCGGGCCGGGAGGGGGGTACGGCTTTGGTGCCTCCAACGGAGCCCTTCATATCAATAGCCTGGGAACCCGGGGGCTCTGGACAGTTGTTTTTTTGGAATGCTTTGAAATGCTTTTCGGGAAAAGGTTGGAAAAAGGGGAGGATTATGGTATACTAATACTTTAACTACGGGTTTTCCGTAATTTTTAGCGATGGAGGGACAGAACCTTGTACAACTGGCAGGACATTTTATTCGGGTTTATGATCGCGGTCGCTTTGGGGGCGCTTCTTTACGGCCTTTGGAAAAACAACCTGAGCAGCAAGCACAGCGAACGGACAAAAAGGGGGATCTCCCGGACGCTGCGGTCTATGGCGCCGCTGCGGGAGTGGAGGGTGTTGGATGATGTTACCATCACCGACCGCAAGGGGAAGGAGCACACGGTGGACCATCTGGTCGCCGGCCCCTTTGGGGTGCTGGTTTTCACCGACCTTCACAAGCGGGGCGGCTATTACGGGGAGCTGCGGGACGGGGAGTGGGTGATCTCTACCGGCGGGGAAAACCAGGTGGAGACCCACCGGGAGCGGATCCCCAGCCCGGTGAAAAACAACGAGGCCTTTGTGGCCGCCTTCCGGGAGCTCCTTACTGCCGGGAAGGTTTACAACGTCCCGGTGGAGGCCCTTTGCCCCGTGACCCAGTCCCAGGTGGAGGTGTTCGTCACCGGGGCCCGGGACCAGGTGGTGGAGCACAAGCGCCTCCGGGAGGTGCTCTCCCGGCAGAGGTACCAGAAGGACAATAAGGTGGACCCGGAGAAGCTCCTGGCCCTCCTGCCCGGGGCGGAGAAATGACCTCTGGGGACCTGGCGGAGCAGGTCCGCGCCCTGGTGGAGCAGGCTGCCCGGCCCCTGGGGGTGGAGCGGTTCGGCTTCTGCCCCCTTCCGGCCCTTTCCGGTTTTCTGGAATGCCGGGGAAAGGGGCGCCTGCCCAAGGAGGGGGGCTCGGCCATTGTGCTGCTGCTGCCCTACCAGGCCGGGGAGTTCCCGGGGCGGAATGTGGCCCGGTACGCCCTTTGTGACGACTATCACACCATCGCCGGGAATATCCTGGAACAGATCCTCTGTCCCCTGGGGGAGGCCTTCCCCGGGGAGGCGTTCCTCCCCTTTGTAGACAGCTCCCCCATCCCGGAGGTGGAAGCCGGGGTGCTGGCGGGGCTGGGCTTCCGGGGGAGGAACGGCCAGCTGATCACCCCCTGGTACGGGAGCCTCGCCTTTGTCTGCGAGGTGGTCACCACCCTGGGCCTGCCCCAAACCGGGCCGGAGGATTTCCCCGGATGCGGGGACTGCCGCCGGTGCCTGGCCGCCTGTCCCACCGGGGCCCTCTCTGAGGGGGGACTGGAAAGGGCTCGGTGCCGCTCCCACATCACCCAGAAAAAGGGGGCGCTGACCCCCTGGGAGACGGAGGAGGTCCGAAGGGGCGGCCTGGCCTGGGGGTGCGACCTTTGCACCGCCGCCTGCCCCCACAACCGGGAGGTGCCCTTTACCACCATCCCCGCCATGGGCCAGGGGCTGGAGCCCCGGCTTACCCCGGAAAACCTCTCCGCCCTGGCCGCCCGGAAAAGCTACGGCTGGCGGGGGGAAGGGGTGCTACGGCGAAATCTTTCTATTATCAATAACGGAGGCTGATCTATTTTGGAAATCTTGCGCCGGGAGCAGTACCTGGAATACGAGGAATTTGTCTCTGCCCACCCCCGGGGGGAATTTATGCAGTCCACCCACTGGCAGGAGGTCAAGGCCAACTGGCGGTGGGAAGCGGTGGTCTCCCGGGGGGAAGGAGGACGGATCGTGGGGGCCTGCGCGGTGCTGATCCAAAGGATGCCCTTCTTTGGCACCACCCTTCTGTACTCCCCCAGGGGCCCGGTCTGCGACCTGGCTGACAAAGCGGTGCTGGCCGACCTGAAGGCCGGGGTGGATGCCCTAGCCAAGACCTACAACGCCCATCTGTTTAAAATGGACCCCGACGTCGCCGCAGCTGACACCGGCTTCCTCCGGACCATGGAGGAGATGGGCTTCCGGCGCTTTTACGGCCCCGATGGCTTCGAGACCATCCAGGCCCGGTTCAACTACCGCCTGTACCTCCGGGGACGGGGGGAGGAGGAGCTGCTGGCAGGCTT